>NZ_RZRX01000392.1:0-3848 GCF_003997405.1 Mesorhizobium sp. M2A.F.Ca.ET.042.01.1.1 | reverse complement strand
GAATACAAGGTTCCTTCACGGGAACCGCCGCAGGAACTGCAGCAATAGCCGGTGGGGACCGGCGGGGACGGGGCAAGATGTTCGGGTTTGATGCATTTCGGACGACCGGGGGATGGCGTCTTCTCGGCGCGATCGCGCTCGCGGCGGCTATGCTTGGCGCCGCCGCGCCGGCAAGGGCGGGCAATGACGTCGTCTATGTCTCGGCGAACAAGAACGCCTCGATCAAGGTCGCCAAGGGCAAGCCGAAGACGATCATGACGAGCGCCGCCTTCTACCAGATCGTCATCGGCGATCCGGAGATCGCCAACGTCAACCCGCTAACCGACAAGTCCTTCTATGTGCTGGGCAACAATCTCGGCACCACCGGTATCGCCCTGTTCGACCAGAACAAGCAGCTTGTCGGCACCATCGACATCGAGGTGACGCTGGATACTGACCAGTTGGCCAGCACCATCCGCGCCAGCGTGCCCGACGCCAAGATCAAGGTCGGCTCGGCAAACGGCCGCGTCGTGCTGTCGGGCGAGGCCGAGGATGCGGTCGCTGCAGACAAGGCCAGCAAGATAGCGTCGCGCTTTTCCGGCAACGAGGAAGTCATCAACTCGGTCAACATCTCGTCCTCGCAACAGGTGCAGCTCAACGTCCGCTTCGTCGAGATCAACCGCCAGGCCGGGCAGGATCTCGGCGCCAAATACGCGGCCAATTTCGCTTATGGCATCGGCAACCGCAAAGTCGTGCTTAACCCGGACGGGGGAGATGTGCCGGCTGCCGGAACGGGCGAGATCATCGGCAGCCTGCTGTCGAACGGCCTGTCGATCGATATCGCCATCAAGGCGCTGGAGGAACGCGGCCTGGCGCGGCGGCTGGCGGAGCCGAATCTGATCGCGCGTTCAGGCCAGACGGCGAGCTTCCTTGCCGGCGGCGAGTTCCCGATCCCGGTTTCCGAGGACAACGGCAAGATCAGCGTGACCTACAAGAAATACGGCGTCGGCCTCGATTTCACGCCGACGGTGCTGAAGGACGGGCTCGTCAGCCTCGACATCGCGCCGGAAGTGTCCTCGATCGACCCGTCCGCTTCCATTCAGGTCAGCAGCGGCATTTCCATTCCCGCCTTCATCGTGCGCCGCGCCAGGACATCGGTCGATCTCAAGAACGGCCAGAGCTTTATGATCGCGGGCCTTTTGCAGTCTCAAAACGACATTTTCACCTCGCGCCTTCCGGGGCTCGGCAAGCTGCCGGTCCTCGGTCCGCTGTTCTCCTCGAAATCCTATCAGCGGCGGGAGACCGATCTGGTGATCATCGTCACGCCTTATCTGGTCAAGCCGGTCGATCCGTCGAAGAAGATGGTCGAACCGACCGACGGCACCCGGCCGGCAAGCACCGCCGACTATTTCCTCAACAACACCGAGGAAGTGGACGCCTCGGCGCCGAAACGTCCGCTGGCATTCGCCGACGGCGGCGCCGCCCGCTCCGTATCGGCCACGTCCGGCCACTTCCTCGACCTGCCGAAGGACTAAGGCCATGCGCATCGCCCTTTGGACTGTTCTCTTGCTGACCGGGCTCGCCGCCGGCTGTACCAGCAACGACTATGTGCGCACCGAAGGGGTGACGCCGGGGGTCGGCAACGCGCAGGCATCCAACACCGCCATGCAGATGGTCGATCCGTGGAAGTACGGCGTCCAGAACACAAAGCTTCTCGTGCCGGCTCAACGTCCGGGTTCCGAGAGTGTCGCCGTCGGCGCGAAGGCCGGTGCCGCGTCCGCGCCGACAACATCATCAACGACATCGAATTGATCGGCCGACGACGATGGCATCTGGTACCAAGACCAAGAAGATCCTGCTCGTTTCCACCGACAGGGCGTTCGTGCAGGACACGCGGACGGCTTTTGCGACCTCCGAGGTCATCGAGCTCCTGACGGTGGAAAAGAGCATCAACGAGCTGCGCGGCGAGGCCCTCGAGACCGATTTCGGCACCGTCATCGTCGACATGGACGCGGCCAAGCTCGAGGAGATCGAGTCGCTGCAGCGCGTCATGCGCCGGCTGGAAGGCAGCGTTCCCGTGGTCGTCGTCACCCAGGAATTCAACGCGGCGGCGGTGCGCATCCTCGTGCAGCTCAAGGTCGCCGACTTCCTGGTCAAGCCGATCACCACGGCAGACCTCGTGCGCTCGGTCATCCGGGCGTTGCAGGGGCCGGGGCGGGAAGAGAACACCGAATCGCATATCTATACCTTCATGCCGGCCGCCGGCGGCGTTGGGACCACCACGCTCGCGCTGCAGACGGCTTTCCAGCTGCATCATTCGGTCACGCGCGGCGCCTCGACATGCGTGGTCGATTTGAACTTCCAACAGGGCGCCTGCGCCGAATATCTCGACCTTGAGCCGCGCTTCGACATCACGGAAATCGAGAACCAGCCGGAGCGCCTCGACCGGCAACTGCTCGATGTGATGCTGTCGAAGCATGCGAGCGGCCTATGCGTGCTCGCGGCGCCGACGCGTCCCTCGGACATGCGCTCCTTCAAGACCGATGTGGTGGTTCGTATGCTCGACCTCGTGGCGGCTTACTTCGACAACGTCGTCATCGACATGCCGCGCACCTGGTTCCCCTGGACCGAGACCGTGCTCTTGGGTTCCAACAAGCTCTACATCGTTGCCGAGATGACGGTGCCTTGCCTGCGCCACACGCAGCGCCTCATCCAGGCCGTGTATGAGACCGCAGGCAAGGAAGTGAAGCCCAACGTCATCGTCAACCGCTTCGAGCAGAAGATGTTCGACAGCGGCATCAAGCAGGCCGATGTCCAGGAGATACTCGGCGAGCATTTCGTCGGCGGCATCTCCAACAATTACCGGCTGGTGCGCGAGGCAGTCGACCGCGGCGTGCCGCTGCACGCCATCGACCCCAACGCCAATGTCGTCAACGACCTGAAGAAGATCATCCTGCCGGAGGAGGCCGTCCAGACCACGGTCAAGTCGAAATCGCTGTTCGGCCTCGGCAAAGGCCTGCTGAAGAGGAAGGCCGGATGAACACTCGCTTTTCCAACCTGCAGAACCGCGACACTCGTCCGCAGCGGGCGCCGGAGCCCGCGCCTGTGGTGCACAATGCGGTGATCATCCCGACGACCCGCAAGCCGGCGCCGCCGAAGCCGGAAGCGGCGCCCGCAAAAAGCGCCAACAAGGTGCTCGATGCGCGCGTGCGCATCCACCGCATGCTGCTCGAGGAGATCAACCTCGTGGCGCTCGAGCGGCTGCCCAAGGACGAGATGCGCCGGCAGGTGCATGAATTCGTCTCGGAAAAGACGCGCGAGGAGCGGATGGCGATCAACATCGCCGAACTCGATGCGCTGGTCGACGACATCGTCGACGAGATGGTTGGCCTCGGCCCGCTGGAGCCGTTGCTCAAGGATCCTGAGATCAACGATATCCTGATCAACGGTCACCAGAACTGCTTCGTTGAAAAGCGCGGCAAGCTGCAGCAGGTCCACATTCCATTCAAGGATGAGGCGCATCTGCTTCGAATCATTAATAAAATCGTCGCGGCTGTCGGCCGCCGCGTCGACGAATCGCAGCCGATGGTCGACGCCCGCATGCTCGACGGCTCGCGCTTCAACGCGGCGATCCGCCCGGTCGGCGTCGACGGTCCGCTGGTGTCGATCCGCAAATTCTCCAAGAACAAGCTCGGCCTGCACAAGCTGGTGGAGTTCGGCGCCATCACCCAGAACATGGCCGAGGTGCTGGCGGCGGCGGTGCACGCCCGCAAGACCACGATCATCTCCGGCGGCACCGGCACCGGCAAGACGACGATGCTCAATGCGCTGTCGGCTTTCATCCCGGAAGACGAGCGCCTGATCACCAT
>NZ_RZRX01000391.1:0-3896 GCF_003997405.1 Mesorhizobium sp. M2A.F.Ca.ET.042.01.1.1 | reverse complement strand
CTATTGAGCGAATTTTTGGCGACCCGCTCACTTGCCAAGCGGAGCAAAGTGAGCGGGCTCGCCAAAACTTCTGAATTCTCCTAACTTCCTTCAGTCGTCCGCGATGGGGGAGTTTTTCGCGCCATGAAGACCATGCTTCGCCGCCTTGCCTTGGCCGCTCTCGTCACAGTCGGCGCGGGCACCGCCTATGCGCTTGCGGAAGGCGGCGGCGACCTCGTCGTGTTCGACTGGTCCGGTTACGAGGACCCGCTGCTGCATCCGGCCTACACAGGCAAATACAATGCCGAGCCGACCTTCTCCTTCTTCGGCGATGAGGATGAGGCCTTCGAGAAGATGCGCGCCGGCTTCAAGGCCGATATCGCGCATCCCTGCTCGCAAAGCGTGGTGAAGTGGCGCGAGGCGGGTTTGCTGCAGCCGCTCGACACCTCGAAGATTGCCGGCTGGAAAGATCTCAATCCCGGCATCATGGCGATGAAGGATCTGGCCACCACCGCCGACGGCAAGGCCTGGTTCATGCCGTTCGACTGGGGCAACACCTCGCTGCTCTACCGCACCGACAAGGTGACGGCGGACGAGGCGCAATCGCTGAAGGTCTTCGCCGATCCGAAGTTCAAGGGCCGCGTCACCATCGGCGACAATGTCGACGACGCCTATGCGCTGGCGAGCCTGGTCATCGGCCTGAAGGACTGGACCAGGATGACGGACGAGCAGTTCAGAGAGGCCTCCGCCTTCCTGCGCGACGTGCACAAGAATGTCCGCTTCTACTGGACCGACGACACCGATCTCAACCAGGCCTTCACGGGCAATGAGGTCGATCTGGTCTGGGGTTGGAATGAGACCTATGTGACGCTGAAAGGCCAGGGGATGCCGATCGCCATGAACCGCGACACCATGGAAGGCATTTCGACCTGGGTGTGCGGCTATGTGCTGCTTAAGGATGCGCCGGGCAAGCTCGACCAGGCCTATGATTTCCTGAGCGCGGTCAACGCGCCGGGCGTTTCGGAGTATATGGTGAAGACCTTCGGCTACGGTCACGGCAACAGCGCGGGCATGGCGGCGATGGACCAGAAGCTGCTCACCGAGCGCGGCTTCGACAATCTCGACAAGTTCCTCGACAAGACGCTGTTCCAGCAGCCGGTGGCGCCGGACCTCAAGCAGCGCATGGTCGCCGAATTCGAGAAGATCAAGGCCGGCTATTGAGCAGCATCATTGAAAGAACCGACGTCGTCATCGTCGGCGCCGGCTTCACCGGCCTATGCGCCGCGCTCGAGCTGAAGCGGGCGGGTATCGATTTCCTTGTCCTTGAAGCACGCGATCGTGTCGGCGGCAGGGTGGAGGCTGTCCGCAACGGGCTCGGCGAGCTGATCGACAGCGGCGGGCAGTTCCTATGCCAGGACATGCCCGAGCTGATGGCGCTGGCCAAGGCGCGGGGCAAGAGCTTCGTCGAGACCTATATCGAAGGCGAGTTCATCACCCATCCGTCGATGTCGGTCGAGGAAGCCGAGCGGACCTATCGGATCGCGATGGCGATCCGCGAGCGCATGAACAGGATCGAGCCGGACGATGCCTCGATCGCCGGACTGACCGTGGCGACATGGCTCGAACGCCAGAAAGACACGGCCGACGCCAAGGCGGCCTTCCGTTCGATGATCGAGGGCCTGTGGTGCCTGGCGCTGGACAAGGTGCCGCTCTGGTACCTGATCGACAATGACCGCCGCATCACCAACGAGGTGTTCGAGCTGCAGTATTTTCTGGGCGACACCATGCAATCGCTAGCCGAGGATCTGGCCGCCGAGCTCGGCGACCGGCTGCGCCTGAACCAGGCGGCGACGCGTGTCGAGCGCGCCTCGCAAGGCGTTCGCATCAGCACCGGCGCGGCCACGATCGAAGCGCGCGAGGTTCTGATCGCGCTGCCGCCGGCGACGGCCGCCAAGCTCGACTTCGCGCCTGCCCTGCCTGCCGAGCTTGCAGGCGCGCTCGGCGTCTGGGAAAGCGGCGCGGTGATCAAGATCCTGGTGCGCTACGCAAAGCCGTTCTGGCGCGAGCGGGGCCTGTGCGGCATGGTGATGTGGCGCGACCAGCCGGGGCTGTTTGCCTGCGACGCCAGCCAGGATGCCGGTCACGCCGCGCTTATCGTCTTTGTCGGCGGGCCACTCGCGCTGCGCTGGCATCCGCTCGGCGAGGCGGCGCTGCAGGCGGAAATCACCGCCAGGCTTGTCCAGGCGCTCGGCCCGCAGGCCGCCGACATCATCGATTTCAGCGCGCGTGACTGGACTCATGACCGCTGGAGCGGCGGCGCTTATAGCGATCTCATCATCGATGTGACCGCGCGCCATGCCGAGCGCGTGATCCTTGCCGGCGCGCCGCCGGTCTATTTCGCCGCTTCGGAAGTCTCGCCGTCTTTCCCGGGTTATGTCGAGGGCGCGATCGTCGCCGGGCGTATCGCCGCTGGCAAGATTCAGTCGGCCATCGCCACCAGAGCCTCGGGGTCGTAGGCAAGGCGGATCGGCGCGCCGACCGGAATGTCGTCGGCGCCGAAATCGTTGGTCTCGGTCACCGAGAGCGGCTTTTCGAGCCCCGGTATCTCGACGATCAGATGGGTGATCTCGCCGAAATAGTGGCGCTCCACCACCTTGCCGGCCACCTCGAATTTCGCCGACGCATCGTCCCACAGAACGCGCAGGCGTTCGGGTCGAATGCCAAGCGTCGCCGCGCCGCCATTGCGCATGAAAGCCTTCGGCTTGTCGGTCTTCACACGGCCGAAGCCCAGCGTGTCGAGCACCAGCGAAGCCCCGTTCTCCTCGACGATCTCGGCCTTGACGAAGTTCATGCCGCCTAGGAAGTCGGCCACCTGGCGATTGACCGGGCGCTGGTAGATCTCCTTCGGCGAGGCGACCTGCGCGACGCGGCCGCCGAACATCACGGCGATGCGGTCCGACATGGCGAGCGCCTCGTACTGGTCATGCGTGACCAGCACGAAGGTGATGCCGACCGCCTGCTGCAGACGGCGCAACTCGACCTGCATCTGCTCACGCAGCTTCTTGTCGAGCGCCGAAAGCGGCTCGTCGAGCAGCAGCACTTTCGGCCGCATGACCAGCGCCCGGGCGAGCGCGACGCGCTGGCGCTGGCCGCCGGAGAGCTCGGTGGCGCGGCGCTTGCCGAGGCCGGTCAGCGACACCTGCGCCAGCGCCTCCTCGACGCGGCGTTCTTCTTCGCCGCCCTGCAGCTTCAGCCGCTTCAGCCCATAGGCGACGTTCTGCTCGACGTTGAGATGCGGGAAGATCGCATAGCTCTGGAAGACCATGTTGGTGGGTCGCCGGTTGGCGGGAATGCCGTCCATCGGCTGGCCGTCGACGGCGATCGAGCCGCTGGTCGGCGTGTCGAAACCGGCGATCATGCGCAACAGCGTGGTCTTGCCGCAGCCCGAGGGCCCGAGCAGCGAAAAGAACTCACCTTCGCGGATCGCCAGCGATGCATTGTCCAGCGCCTTGAACGATCCGTAGCTGCGGGTGACGTCGCGGATGTCGATCATGGTGCGGTCGGATTGGATGCGCTCGGACTGGACCCGCTCAAGCATGGAGGCCTCCCTCGTTCTGGGTGCGTCTCGCCGCGCGGCGGCGCAGGATTTCGGCGACAGTCATCAGCACGAAGGACGCTAACAGCAGCAAGGTGCCGAGCGCCAGCACGCCGGGAAGCTTGGCCGCGAAGCGCAGCTGGCCCCAGATGTAGATCGGCAGCGTCGCCTCGGTGCCGGTGAGGAAGAAGGCGATGATGAACTCGTCGAGCGAGATGGTGAAGCAGACGAGCAGGCTGGAGATGATCGCCGGCGCGACCATGGGCAGCGTCACCCGCCGGAAGGTGCCGAAGGCGCTTTCGCCGAGATCGGCGGAAGCCTC
>NZ_RZRX01000390.1:0-3926 GCF_003997405.1 Mesorhizobium sp. M2A.F.Ca.ET.042.01.1.1 | reverse complement strand
GGTTTCAGGCGTCGAGGCGCATGACACGCCGCTGTCGCGCGTCGCCTCCGACCATCTGCCGCTGACGGCTTTCGTGCATCTGTAGATTGCCGCCCTACCCTTCCCTCAGCCAGACCAGCATCTCGCCGGGCTCACGATTGTCCCAGGCGAAATAGGGAATTGCCATGAGCTTCGTCGTCTCGGTCGCCGGCGGCTCGGGGCGGTAGAGATCGGCGCCCCAGTTTTCCGTCTCGGCCCTGCTGCCGATGGCCGAAAGGGTAACGACGCCGCCGAGCAGGTTCGGCTCCTTGTGGGCCTCGAGCCTTGCCTCGCGCGGCAGGGCGATGCGGTGCAGCCCACCGCCATTATCGGTTTCCTCGACGCAATAGACCAGCGGGCCGCGCGCCAGCGCCACGCGACCGATGTCCTGGCGCACATTCGGGTTGGCGAAGAGGCGCGCCATCGACATTTCGAGGTCGAGCTCGACCGTGTCGCCCTCGCGCCATTCGCGGCGGATCGCGGCATAGCCGTCGACCGTCGCCGCCTCGAGATCGACCAGCTTCCCGTTTATCCGAAGCGCCGCCTTGCGGCACCAGGCTGGCACGCGCAGGTGAAGCGTGAACGCAACCGGCGCATCCGGCCCGACCTCGATCGCGACGGCGCCGTCCCAGGGATAGTTGCTGGTCTGGACCAGGGTAACCTGGCGGCCGGCGATCTCGAAGCGGGCGGTCGAGTCGCCATAGAGATGGACGGCCAGCGCGTCGTCGGCGAGGCCGTAGAAATAGCTGCCGATCGAGGCCACCATGCGGCCGATATTGGGCGGGCAGCAGGGGCAGCGGTGCCATTTCCAACGGTGATGGCCACCCCGGCTCTCCAGCGGGTTCTCGTAGAAGAACAGCGAGCCGTCGAGCGACAGGCCGGAGATCGAGCCGTTGTACAAGGCCCGCTCCATCATGTCGGCGTAGCGGGCGTTCGGGCCCATGCCGAGCATGCGGCTTGCCCAGAACACCAGGCCGACCGAGGCGCAGGTCTCGGCATAGGCTGTCTCGTTGGGCAGGTCGTAGTCGCTGGTGAAGCCCTCATTGTGCGCCGACGGCCCGAGGCCGCCGGTGACGTAGAGGCTCTTGGTCATCAGATCGTCCCACAGCCGGTCGAGTGCCACGCGCAGCGTGTCGTCGCCATATTCGGTCGCGATATCGGCCATGCCTGAATAGAGATACATGGCGCGGACGGCGTGGCCGACGACCTTGTCCTGGTCGCGCACCGGCTTGTGCGACTGGTTATATTCGTAGGTCTTGAAGTGATAGGCCTTCGGATCGGCGCCGCGGGCGCGCGCCTCCTCGTCGAAATAATGCGGCTGCTGCCCGCGTTGGTCGATGAAATATTTGGCGAGCTCCATGTATTTCTTCTCGCCCGTCGCCCGCGCCAGCTTGACCAACGCCAGCTCGATCTCCTCATGGCCGCAATAGCCCTTCTTCTTGCCGGGCTCCGGGCCGAACATCGAGGCGATGTGGTCGGCGTAGCGGCACATGATGTCGAGCAGCTTGCGCTTTCCCGTCGCCTGGAAGTAGGCGACCGCGCCCTCGATCAGATGGCCGGCGCAGTAGAGCTCGTGGCAGTCGCGCAGATTGGTCCAGCGCAGGCCGGGCTGGATGCGCTGATACCAGCTGGAGAGGTAGCCGTCCTCCTGCTGCAGTTTTCCGTATATGTCGATGACGGCGTCGATCTTCTGCTCCAGCTCCGGGTTGCGGCGGCGGTAGAGCGAATAGGCGGCGGTCTCGATGGTCTTGCCCCAGTCGGAATCCCAGAACATCTGCGTCGTCACCGTCGAGCCGGTGAACTCGGCGCCCTGCCCCTCGGCCTCGTCGGGCGACGGCGAATGGAACGGGATGACGACGCCTGGCGAGGGCCGGTCCGGATCGATCTGCTCCAGCATGCGCGCTTCGACGCAGCGGTCATAGAGGATGCCGGCCGTCCTGGCGGCGACCGCGTCGACGCGGTCGCCCCAGAAGCCGCGGACATCGACCTGCGGCACGGGAAGCGGCCGGAAGGCGAGCTTCGGCCTGGCGGAGGTGCCAGTCTGCGCGGCGGGCTGCGATGCGGTCATGAGGGTCACTCCATTCGAATTACTTGACGGCCCCGGCCATCAGGCCGCGGATGTAGAAGCGCTGCAGCGCCAGGAACAGGATCAGGCAAGGCACCATCATCACCGTGACGCCGGCCTGCACGGCGCCCCAGTCGATGGCGCCGAAGCGGCCGGACTGAAGCGCGGTCATCATCACCGGCAGGGTGAATTTGGACTGGTCGGTCATCAACACCAGTGCTGCCAGGAACTCGTTCCAGGCGCCGAGGAAGGCGAACAGCGCGATGGTGACGACGCCCGGCCAGACCAAAGGCAGCATCACCTTGACGAGCATGGTGACGTTGTTGGCGCCATCCATGCGCGCCGCCTCCTCGATCTCGCGCGGCACGGCGTCGAAGGCGTTGCGCATCATGAAGATCGAGAAGGGCAGCTGCAGCGTGACATAGACGCAGACCAGCCCGGTCAGCGTGTTGTGCAGGCCGAGCCTGGTCAGCACCAGGAAGATCGGCGTCAGGATCGACTGGAACGGGATCATGATCGTCGACAGAATGAGGACGAAGAAGAAATCCCGGAACGGAAAGCGGAAGCGCGAGAAGCCGTAGCCGGCAAGCACGCTGACCAGCACCGAGAGCAGAACCGTCATCACCGAGACATAGATGCTGTTCTGCGCCGAGGCCCAGAGCCCATCGCCGAAGGCGTTCAGCGTCTCGTAGTTCTCGACCGAGAAGCCGGTGGTCGGCCAGGGCGGCAGCGGCGGCTGGCGCGCTTCCTGCGCCGGCTTGAAGGTAGACAGCACCGTCCAGACGATCGGCGCCAGGAACAGCACCGAGGCGATGATGCCGGTCGAATGCCTGGCGAGGCTGAAGGCGGCCTTGCGGCTCTGCGACATCGCCTCGGCCATCAGTCCAGCCCCTCGGGCTTGCGCAGCAGCCAGAGCTGGATGAGGCTGAGCGCCACCAGGATGGCCAAGAGCACCATGGAGAGTGCCGCGCCATAGCCGAGCTTGAACGAGACGAAGGACTGGTTGAAGATCCAGTAGACCGCCGTCAGCGTCTGGTTGCGCGGGCCGCCGCGCAGGATGATGTAGAACTGGTCGAAGGCTAAGATCGAGCCCGCCACCGACAGGATCAGCGCCAGCGCCAGCGTGCGGCGCATCAGCGGCAGGGTGATCGCCCTGAACCTTGCGAACGACCCTGCCCCGTCGATGACGGCGGCCTCCTGCAGATCCTGCGGGATCGACTGCAGGCCGGTCATCAGGATGATCATGGTGAAGCCGGCGACCTTCCAGACCACCATTGCGATGATCGACCAGAAGGCCGGCTGGAAGGTGGCGAGCAGATTGACCTTCTTTTCGGTCAGGCCGAGGTCGTAGGCGGCCGGGCTGAACAGGCCGGAATCGACGTTGAGCAGCCACGACCAGAGCAGGCTCGCCGAAGCGAAGCCGACAACCGCCGGCATGAAGAAGGCGGTGCGGTAGAGATTGGTGAGCGGGCGCGGCTTTTCGATGAAGATCGCCAGCGGGAAGGCGACGGCGAAGATCGCGATGGTGACGATCACCGTGTAGTAGAAGGTGAATTTCAGCGCGTTCCAGAAGCGCGTGTCGCGCAGGATCGCGACATAATTGTCGAAGCCGATGAAGGCATGCTCGCCCATCAGCGGCCAGTTGTTGAGCGACATCCAGGCCGTCATGCCGAGCGGGATGACGAAGAAGACGGTGACGAAAGCGACGGCCGGCAGGACGTAGAGCAGGCCCACCCACTGCCGCAGGCTGGCGCTGGCGCGTGAGCGGGCGGGGGCGGAGGTGGCGGCGATGGAAGCCATTTCGTTCTCATCCGTTGGGCGCGGCGTCCCCCTCCCCCTTGAG
>NZ_RZRX01000038.1:0-35213 GCF_003997405.1 Mesorhizobium sp. M2A.F.Ca.ET.042.01.1.1 | reverse complement strand
GGCCTTGACCGCGTCCCAGTGCGCGGGCGCGATGCTGCCGGCAGCATCGCCGAGGATCTCCGCCGGCAGCATGCGCACCTGCACCCACAGCACGTGCTTGCCTTGCGGCGCCCGCGACGGATCGACGGCCGTCGGTTGGCCGACCACCAGCACAGGCTGGTCGGGCAGCAGCCCGGCGGTCGCCTGCTGGTAGGTGCGCGACATGGCTTCGAGCGACGGCGCCAGATGCACATAGGCGAACTGGCGAAGCTCGGCGCCGGCGCTCCAATCGGGCAGATCGTCCAGCGCCAGATGGATCATCATCGTGCCCGGTGCATGGCGGAATTTCTGCATTGCCGCATCGAAGCCGGCGTTGCCCGAGCCATTGGGCAGCAGCTTGCCCCGCAGCGCTTTCGGCGCGATGCCGGCGATGACGGCCTTGGTCGCGACATGGGTTTCGCCGGATGCCAGCCGCACCCCAGTCGCCTTGCCGCCGGCAACGGTGATTTCGGCGACATCCGCGCCGGTCGTGATCTGACCGCCAGCCGCCTTCACCATCCCGGCCAGCGCGCGGATAATCGTATCGGCGCCACCTTTGCCCAACACCATGCCGAAACTCTGGTTGGCCATCGATTCCAGGTAGGGGAACACAGCACCGCCGGCGATGTCGGGCGCGAAGTCGAGATGCATGCCCCAGGCGGCGAGCGTCGTGCGCACATGCGGCGTCTCGAAATTCTCCTCCAGCCACGCGCGGGGCGAGGAAAGCAGCAACCGAGCCGTATCCAGCGCGCCGGCAAGACCCTTCTTGCGCCAGAGGTTCCAGCCCGTGCCAGCCAGCGCCTTTGCGCTCATCGGCGATCCCAGCAGGCGGAACAGATGTTCGGCCTCACCCGGAAAGGCGCCTACCAGCCGGCGCCATGTGGCCGCGTCGGCCGCCGAGAAGGCGGCCAGCCTCGACACGGTCTTTTCGAGGTCGATGCTGACGCCGAACCATGTCCCATCGGGGAAGGTGCTGGCGAAACAATCGGCCACCGGCGCGAAGTCCAGCCCGTGGCTATTCAATTCATTTGCATATTTCCGGTGAAAGGCGGAGCCTGCGAAGAGGCTCAAATTCATCGCGCCGAAATCGTGCCGGAAGCCGGGAAGCGTGTATTCGGCGGTCCGCACCGCGCCGCCGATTACCTCGCTGCGTTCGAAAACCGCTATTTTCCAGCCCTTGAGCGCCAGATGCGCGGCGCATGCCAGACTGTTGTGGCCCGCCCCGACAAAGATGGCGTCGAACTCGCTCACGCCCCGCCCCAAAATGCTTTATGCTTAAAGATAATTGCAGATGCATATGTTTTCGTCTAGTAGGTATATTAAGGGCCGCAACGAGCCTTGATCATCACGGACAAGAGGGAACAAAGACCATGGACACGCAGAAACTCCTCGGCGAGGTCGCCAGCCAGCTGCTTTCGGGAGGGATCAAGGTGGTCGACCTGACGGCGCCGCTCGGGCCGAACACGCCGCTGATCAAGCTGCCGCCGGAGCTGGCCGTCGACACGCCGAAGGTCGAGATCCACGAGATTTCCAAATACGACAAGAACGGTCCGTGGTGGGCCTGGAACTGGCTGAAGCTGGGCGAGCATTCGGGCACGCATTTCGACGCGCCGCAGCACTGGATCACCGGCAAGGACTATCCGGACGGCGCCACCGACACCATTCCGGCGCAGAATTTTGTCGGCCCGGTCAACGTCATCGACTGCTCAGTGGAAGCAGCTGAAGACCACGATTTCCTGCTCACCGTCGACCATATCAAGGCCTGGGAAGCCAAGCACGGCGCCATCAATCCCGGCGAGTGGGTGGTGATGCGTACCGACTGGTACAAGCGCAACGGCTCGGAAGCCGAGTTCCTCAATGCCAACGAGACCGGCCCGCACACGCCCGGCCCGACGGCCGAGGCCATCCAGTTCCTGATCAGCAAGGATATCAAGGGCTGGGGCTCGGAGACGATCGGCACCGATGCCGGCAAGGCAGGAGGAATGGAGCCGCCGTTCCCGGCGCACACGCTGATGCACAAGGCCAATCGTTATGGCCTCGCCAGCCTCTGCAATCTCGACCAGCTGCCGCCGAAGGGCGCTATCCTGATCGCGGCCCCGCTCAAGATCGAGCGCGGCACCGGCAGCCCGATCCGCGCGCTGGCGCTGGTGCCGGGCAAGTAAGGCGAGGCGGCGGTCTTCGGGAGAAGATCATGCTCGAGGGCAATGGAGTGATGGATTCGAGGCGGTCGTCTTGGAGCGCTGGGGCTCTACGGCGCCCCCCTCTGTCCTGCCGGACATCTCCCCCTTTAGGGGGGAGATTGGCAGCTTCTGCGCCCCGCTTGTCTTTTCGGCCTTGGAGATTGGCGAAGGCCAGCGTGACATCCAATCTCCCCCCTAGAGGGGGAGATGCCCGGCAGGGCAGAGGGGGGCGCGAAGGAACTCGGCATGGCGTGATTAGCGTTCATTTGCCTGCACCTACGGGTGCCCAATGACCGCCGCCGATCATATCATCGTTGGGAGCGGCATCAACGCCCTGGTCTGCGCGGCGATGCTTGGCGCCAAGGGCGCCAAGGTGCTGGTGCTCGAGCGCAACGACCGCATCGGCGGCTGCATGCGCACCGAGGAGATCACCGCGCCGGGTTTCGTCCATGACGTGATGGCAACGACCTTCGTGCTGTTCATCACCTCGCCGGCCTTTGCCGCGCTCGGCAAGGACCTTGCGCGGCATGGGCTGGAGTTCTGCCACACGGCGACTCCCACAGGCGTTCTCATGCCGGACGGCAGCCATGCCGTGCTCGCCACCGACCGCGCCGCCAACATTGCGGCGCTCAACCGGATCGCCGCCGGCGACGGCGACCGACATGGCGGCGACGTCGGCGGCATCGAGCGCAATGCCGGGCTGCTGTTCGGCCTGCTCGGCGGCGCGCTCTGGTCCTATCCGACAACCAAGCTGCTGGCCGGCGAGGCCTGGCGGCGCGGCCCGCGGAACCTCGCCGCCTTCATGGGCGAGGCGCTGGTGCCCGCGCGCGGCTGGCTGGAAACGAGCTACACCTCCGACATTGTCCGCGCGCTCTGGGCGCCCTGGGTGCTGCATGCCGGACTAGGGCCGGAAGACGCCTTCTCCGGCCAGATCGCCAAGGTCATCGCGTTCGCGTTGGAGGCTGCCGGCGCGCCGATCGTCAAGGGCGGCGCGAAAAAACTGCTCGCTGCCTTCGAGGCGCTGATCAAGGAACGCGGCGGCGAAATCCGAGTCAACGCCGATGTTACCTCGATCGTCCAGGCTGGTGGCCGCGCCTCCGGCGTGCGGCTAGCGTCCGGCGAAACGCTGACCGCCACGAAGAGCGTCATCTGCTCGGTCACGCCGACGCAGCTCTACGGCCGTCTGCTCGATAGGGATACGCCTGAGCCGGCAACCAAGGCCACGCAGGCCTATCGCTACGGCAAGGGCAATTTCCAGATCCACTACGCGCTGGACAAGCCGCCGGCCTGGCGCGGCGAGGGCCTCGACAAGGTGGCGCTGCTGCATCTGACGCCGGGTTTGGATGGCGTTTCGAAAGCCTGCAACGAGGCGGTGCGCGGCCTGCTGCCGGAAGTGCCGACCATCTGCATCGGCCAGCCGCACGCGCTCGACCCCTCGCGCTGCCCGGAAGGCAAGGCGATCCTGTGGCTGCAACTGCCGGAGGCGCCGCGCCACATCAAGGGCGATGCCGCCGGCAAGCTGGAAGCGCCGGCTGACGGGCGCTGGACCGAGGCGCTGCGCGAGGCCTATGCCGATCGCGCCGAGGCGATCCTCGCCAGCCACATCGACGGTTTCCGCGACACGGTCATTGCGCGCCGCGCCTATTCGCCGGCGGATCTCGAGGCGATGAACATCAACCTGGTCGGCGGCGATCCCTATGGCGGCTCGTCCACCATCGACCAGTCCTTCCTGTGGCGGCCGTTCAAGGCAAGCCGCAACCACGAGACCGGCATCAAGGGCCTTTACCATATCGGCGCCTCGACCCATCCGGGTGCCGGCCTAGGCGGCGGCTCCGGCTTCCTTCTGGCGGGGAGGCTCTGATGGAACAGAAGCTCCCGGAAAAGCGCCAGCGCATCTCGACCCTCGGCCAGATCGGCCTGCAGCAATTCGCGCCCTATCTGATGAACCGCATCATGGGCCGCTACAACGCCACTTTGCGCGAGGATTTCCGTAAGCAGGGTCTTACCATTCCGCAGGTGCGGACGCTCGCCGTGCTCTCGGTGACCGACGGTGCCACCGTCAACGACCTCTCGGTCTACACGGTGATCGAGCAGTCGACCTTGAGCCGCACGCTCGACACGCTGGAGGGCCAGGGCCTTGTGCGGCGCGAGCAGGGCGTCACCGACAGCCGCATCCGCCATGTGTTCCTGACCGACGACGGACGCGCGCTCTTCACCCGCGCCTGGCCGGCCATGCACGACGCGTTCGAGGCGATGTTCGAGGATGTCGACGATGCCGAATATGCCGCGCTGATCGCGATCCTGCAGAAGATGCTGAAAAACATCCGCAAGCACGACATCTGAATTGACATACGCGCCGCGTGATTGCGGCAACGGAAGGAGGCGGAGATGGCCGAACGGTCTTTTGCCAAGGAAGTCGAAAAGCTGAGGTTAGGGGCCGGCGAGGAATTCGCCGGCGAGGGCATCCTCGCCATCACCAAGGCGCTGCTGCAATGCGGCGTCGGCTATGTCGGCGGCTATCAGGGCGCGCCGATCAGCCACCTGATGGATGTGCTGGCCGATGCGCAGGACATTCTGGGCGAGCTCGGCGTGCATTTCGAGGCGAGTGCCTCGGAAGCGACCGCCACCGCCATGCTCGCCGCCTCCGTGCATTACCCGATCCGCGGTGCGGCCACCTTCAAGTCGACGGTCGGCACCAATGTCGCTTCCGATGCGCTGGCGAACCTTGCGTCCGGCGGCGTCACCGGCGGGGCGCTGATCATCGTCGGCGAGGATTATGGCGAGGGCTCCTCGATCATGCAGGAGCGCAGCCACGCCTTCGCCATGAAGAGCCAGGTCTGGCTGCTCGATCCGCGCCCGAACCTGCCCTCGATCGTCAAGGCGGTCGAGGATGGCTTCGAACTGTCCGAGGCGTCGAACACACCCGTGATGCTGCAAGTGCGCATCCGCTGCTGCCATGTCCATGGCCATTTTATCGCCAAGGACAACAAGCGCCCGCCAATGTCGGTCGCCGACGCGCTGTCGGCGCCGCGCCGCGACACCGGCCGTATCGTGCTGCCGCCAGCCTCCTTCCTGCATGAGAAGGAGAAGGTCGCCAAGCGCTGGCCGGCCGCGGTCGATTTCATCAAGAGCCGCAAGATCAACGAGATGTTCGGGCCGGACCACGGCTCGGTCGGCATCGTCATGCAGGGCGGCATGTACAATTCCGTCATCCGCGCGCTGCAGCGGCTTGGCCTTGCCGACACCTATGGCGACACCGACGTGCCGCTTTATGTGCTGAACGCCGTCTACCCGTTGGTCGACGACGAGTTCCTCGCCTTCTGCGAAGGCAAGCAGGCGGTGCTGGTCGTCGAGGAGGGGCAGCCCAACTATATCGAGCAGGCTTTCGCGGCCATGCTGCACAAGGCCGGGCGCGGGACCAAGCTGGTCGGCAAGGAGCATCTGCCGATGGCCGGCGAATATACTGGACAGGTCATGCTTGACGGCATCGGCTCCTTCCTGCGCGCCAACGCCCCGCATCTGTTGCCGGGCGAGGTGCGCGCGCCGAACAAGCTGGGCGAGGGCGTCGATACGGCCGATCTCATCAACGTCGTGCCTGGACGTCCGCCAGGCTTCTGCGTCGGCTGCCCGGAGCGGCCGATCTTCGCCGCGACCAAGCTGGTCGAGCAGGAGCTCGGCAAGCACCACATCGCCTCCGACATCGGCTGCCATCTGTTCTCGATCATGCCGCCCTTCGAGCTCGGCGCCACCACCATGGGCTACGGGCTTGGGCCGGCCTCGGCCTCCGCCTTCAACTCGCCGGGAGCCAAACGCCGCTCGATCTCCTTCGTCGGCGACGGCGGCTTCTGGCACAACGGCCTCACCTCCTCGATCGGCAACGCCGTCTTCAACCGGAATGACGGCGTCATCGTCATCGTCGACAATTTCTACTCGGCTGCCACCGGAGGGCAGGACATTCTTTCATCCCGCGCCAACAACCGTACCAAGTCGACCAAGCATCCGATCGACGAGGCGGTGAAGGGCATGGGCGTCAAATGGCTGCGCCACATCGACCGCACCTATGATGTCGGCAAGATGCGCGCCGCGCTGCGCGACGCGCTGACCACCGAGGAGAAGGGGCCGAAGGTCATCGTCGCCTCGTCCGAATGCATGCTCAACCGCCAGCGCCGCGAGAAGCCGCTGGTCGACAAGGCGATCAAGGGCGGCGAACGCGTGGTCAAGCCGAAATTCGGTGTCGACGAGGAC
This sequence comes from Mesorhizobium sp. M2A.F.Ca.ET.042.01.1.1, assembly GCF_003997405.1. NCBI lineage: Bacteria > Pseudomonadati > Pseudomonadota > Alphaproteobacteria > Hyphomicrobiales > Phyllobacteriaceae > Mesorhizobium > Mesorhizobium sp. M2A.F.Ca.ET.042.01.1.1. The sequence continues at coordinate 28,770 of NZ_RZRX01000038.1, read as the reverse complement.
ATCTGCACCGGCGACCATGCCTGCATGCGCCTCTCCGGCTGCCCGTCGCTGTCGGTCAAGTCGCTCGACGATCCGCTGCGCGACGATCCGGTGGCCTCGATCGACCAGAACTGCGTCGGCTGCGGCAATTGCGGCGAGGTGGCGGATGCCGCCGTGCTTTGCCCATCCTTCTACCGCGCCGATGTCGTCCACAATCCTGGACGCTGGGACCGTTTCCTCGAAAGCGCGCGCCGCGCCGTGATCGGCCTGTTGCAGCGGCGCCGCGAGAGCCGCCGTTTGATGTTCGCCGATGCTTGATCACAACGCAGCGCTGCGCCCGAAGACAGGCGCCTTTGATGACGAGCGGGTGATAAAGCTCGCCGTTCTCGCCGTCGGCGGCCAGGGCGGCGGCGTGTTGGCCGACTGGATCACCGACGTCGCCGAGCGCAACGGCTACATCGCGCAGTCGACTTCCGTGGCGGGCGTCGCTCAGCGTACCGGCGCCACGATCTATTACATCGAGATGGCCCGCGACACCGGCCGGCTGCCGGTCTTCGCGTTGTCGCCCTCGCAGGGCGATGTCGACATATTGATCGCCGCCGAGCTGATGGAAGCCGGCCGCGCCATCATCCGCGGCTTCGTCACGCCCGAGCGCACGACGCTGATCACCTCCTCGCACCGCATCGCCGCCGTCTCGGAAAAGATCGAGCCGGGCGACGGCCGCGCCTCGTCGGAAAAGGTGCACGCGACGGCTCAAGCCGCTGCCAAGCGCTTCATCGCCTTCGACATGGAAAAGATCGCCGCCGACAACGGCACAATGATATCGGCCAGCCTGCTCGGCGCGCTGGCCGGCTCGGATGCGCTGCCCTTCACCCGCGAAAGCTATGAGCAGGCGATCGGCGCCGGTGGACGCGGCGTCAAGGCGAGCCTCGCAGCGTTTGGTGCCGCCTGCGATCGCGCGCGCGGCATCGCGACCGCGCTAATAAGCGAGAAGGCGGCGAAGCCTGCCGCCGCGGAACCCAAGTCGGCGGCGAGGGTCAGCGGTCCGGAAACTCTTCTCAAGGGTTGGCAGCAGCTTGCCGCCCGTGTCGCGGCGCTACCTGAACCAGCGCGCGACATGGCCGAACGCGGCCTGAAGAAGGTCGTCGACTACCAGGACGTCACCTATGGCGGCGAATATCTCGATCGGCTGGACAAGGCGTTCGCGCTGGACGATGCGGAGCGCGGCTATGCGCTGTCCATCGCCGCGGCAAAGCATCTCGCCAACGCAATGTGCTATGACGACATGATCCGCGTCGCCGATCTCAAGACCCGTTCGACCCGCGACAAGCGCGTGCGCAAGGAGGCCGGGGTCAAGGAAGGTTCGGTCCTGCAGGTCACCGAATATTTCCATCCGCGCATCGAGGAATTCTGCGGCACTATGCCGGCAGGCCTTGGCAGCTACATCGAGAGCCGGCCGAAGCTAGCCGCCTTCCTCGACCGTCGCATCAATCGCGGCCGCCACATCCGCACCGACAGCTTTACCGGCTTCGCCATGCTCTGGTTCATCGGCGGCCTGCGCCGCTGGCGCCGCCGCCTGCTGCGCCACAAGGTCGAAGGCGAGCATCTCGAGCGCTGGTACGAATTGGCGCTCAACCATGCGCGGCAGGACTACGCTTTGGCCACCGAAATCCTGAACTGCCGCCGGCTGATCAAGGGCTACAGCGACACCCATGCCCGCGCCCAGTCGAAATTCGACCGCGTGCTGTCGGCGCTGCCGATGCTCAAGGGCCGCGAAGACGCCGCCGACTGGCTACGCCGCCTGCGCGAGGCGGCGCTGAAGGACGAGAAGGGCGACATGCTGGACGGCGCGCTGAAGACGGTGGCGACGCTGGGCGGATAGCCGCGCTCCGTGGTGTTTCAGTTGACACCTTGGACGATGCCGGATGCGCGAAGCACCGGCAATGGCGCTTCTTCACGGAGTCCGGCTCGCGCCGAGTCGACTATTCGCTCGCTTCCCGTCCTGAAATCTGCTCGACGAGGATCCGGAAAAAAACGTGCGGAATGGTGTCCGATGTGGGAGGCGTGACGGGCCTGAGCGCGCCTGGCTCCCACCAATCGGTGTGCTTGCTCAAGACCGACCAGGCATGGTCGCGCTCAACCTTATGGCCGACTCGGTCGGGCAGTTCCTCATAGCGGCCGTCGACAACAACGCTTCTCCATCCGCGTCCTTGCGTATGTTCCTGTACCTGGGCGCACACCAGGGGATTGGCCCGCATCCAGTCGATCTTTTTACCCTCCAAGGAGAATGCATAGAGATGGCTGTCGGCGTAGGCATAGTTGAAGCATACGACGTAAGGTTGCCCATCCTTCACGCATGCCAGATGGCCGATGCGGTTCGCCGCCAGCAATTTCGTGCATTGCAAAGTGGAGAGCGTGCGGATCATCATCGCTGTGAACTCCTGGTCTCAACCGGCCTTCGGCCGGTCTCCGCCGATCGGCCTCTATCACCTGGAGCCTAGAGCGGAGGACCTCGTGGCTCCTTGATATGGATCAATTTGATGCCGGCCGCGACAATCCCATTTCAACGGCGCAACCGGGAGGCGACGCGTGCCGAACCGTCGCGGGGCGGTGCCGTCGATGGGGCTAACGAAGATGTGATCCACACCGCTCCGACGGAATTCGGCCTACACTCCGTTTCACGGACGTAGGGACGAATTACGGAGACAACGCATGTTCGCAAGATACTTTCTGTCCATCGCCCTGGCCGCCGGCACATTGACGGTTTCCGCCGTCGGTTCCGAGGCCATGCCGCTTGTCAAGCCAAGCGCATCATCTTCGCTGCCGATCGAGACAGTCGGCTGGCGCTGCGGCCCCGGCTGGCACATGAACCGCTGGGGCAGATGCGTGCCGAACCGCCGGGTCCGCCCGATGCATGTGCGCCACTGGCATCCCGGCTTCTGGTATCACGGCCGCTGGCATCACGGTTTTTGGAGCTGATGACCGCTCCCGGATCGCCGTCGACGCCCGCACCGGAAACGGCGCGGGCATTTTGGCTAAGGTCCCCACGCACAGCTTCGAAACCTCCGCGCCAGCGTTCGTGATTGGCCGCGGCCCCTCAGTTCGTCATCCACGGGCGGAGCGGGAGCGAAGCGGACGCGGAGACCCGAGGATGACGAACTGAGAGGGCGCCGAAGCCATCTCTGACCGGCAAACCCAGGCTCACCCCACCAGATCCCGCATCGGCTTCACCTCAGCGGACTCCGGAAACACCTTGTCGCCGAGCACCGCGGCGGACAATCCGAACTGATCCGCCAGCAGCCCCTTCAGCACCGCGCGCACATCGCTGGTCGGCGCAAGGTCGCGGCCTTCATAGAGCTGCGCCGGCTTCAGTCCCGGCCAGTCGGCAATGACGCGGCCGCCCTTGATCGCGCCGCCGGCGAGCAGCACCACCGTGCCGGTGCCGTGGTCGGTGCCGACAGTGCCGTTGATGCGCGCCGTGCGGCCGAACTCGGTGATCGCGACGATCGCCGTATCCTTCCAGCGCTCGCCGAGCCCCTTCTCGAATTCCTCGAACGCGCCGTCGAGGCCGCCGAGCAGGTTGGCGAGCCGCCCCGTCGCGCCGCCTTCGTTGACATGCGTGTCCCAGCCGTCGAAGGCTAATGCGGCGATGCGCGGCCCGTCATCGGCCGCCATCAGCCTGGCAGCGCCCTGCGCCGACTGGCGCATGCCGGCGGCATTGTCGAGGCCGCCCTTCGGCTTCATCGTCTTGCCATCGAGCTGGTCGCCCATCGCCATGCGGTCGGCGTCGAGACCTTTCTGCAGGGCAGCAGCCAGCACCGGGTCGCGATGGTTGTAGAGGTCGAGCACGCGTTCGGCCAAGGCGTCGCGGGGCGTGGGCAGCGCCTGTGGCGCCCAGCCGAGCACGGGTGCTGCGCCGCGGATCACCAGCGGCGTCGACGGCCCGACCGCGAGTCCGCCGGCCTTCGCGATCCTGTCACCGGCCGGCAGATTGGCCAAAGCCCGGTTGAGCCAGCCGGTGGTGGCATTGCCGGGGCTTGGCAGGCCGCTTTCCAGCACGTCCTGGCCGTCGAAATGCGAGCGGTCGCGATAGCCGGTCGCCGCAGCATGCACCACCGCCGCCTGGCCCGCCTTGAACAGGCGCGCAAACACCGGCATTGCCGGGTTGACGGCGAAGAAACCGTCGAGTGGCAATGCCGGGTTGGCGCCTGAGAGCGAAAGCGCGATGTCGCTATGCAGGCCGGCATAGTCCGGGTCGCCGACCGGCCCGACCGTCGACAGCCCGTCCAGCGCGCCGCGCAGCACAATGACGATCAGGCGCGGGTCGCGCTTGTCGGCGGCGCGGGCGAAGCGCGGTAGATAGGCCCAGGCGAACAGCGCCCCGCCGGTCATCAGCATCGCGCGCCGGGACAGGGTTGGGGTTTCGCAAAGAAGGCTCATGGCCGCATCTCCATTGCTGTCAGCGACGTTGGAACTCAGGCGCCATCAACAGCAGCGCCAGGCCCTGCTGCTTGGACTCGGCGCGCGAAATCGCGACCCGCGTCTCGTCCGACACGGACGCGCCGATCAGCGACGACAGCATCTCGTCGGGATCGCCGATGTCGTTCGCCTGCTTCGCGGCCTGCCAGGCGATGTCGAGACGCGTCTTCAGCCCCTCCGCCGAAGCCCAGGCGTCGGTGCTGTCGGCAAAGCCGTTCGGTCCTGGCGGCTGCCACAGCGGCTCGCCGAGCGCGCTCAGCCAGCGCAGCGACCGCTGCGGTTCGTTGCCGGCGGTCGCGCCGACCGCCCGTCGCAGCGCGACGACATAATCCAAGGGCGAGCGCAGCTTCGTGAGCGGCGTCGACCAGGCTTCGGGCATGTCGACCAGCGTCAAGGCGATCGAGCGCAGGTCGCCGTCGGTCTTGGTGAAGACCGAGGCCAGGCGGGCGACCGCCCCCGCCGGCGGATCGTCGGCGATGAAATGGCGCGCAAGCTTGGTGGCGATGTGCCGCGCGGTGGCCGGATGGCGGGCAATGTCGTTGAGCGCGGCCTCCGCCTGGCCCATGCCGCCGTCGGGATAGGTCTTGCCAAGCAGCGCCGCCTTGCCCGGCTGATGCGCATTGGCGTTGAAGACGAAGCTTCCCGGTTCTCCCAGCCGCCCCTCGCGGCCCGCCATGGTCCAGCCGGTCAGCATGGCGGCGAAACTGGTGACGTCGGCCTGAGCATAGCCGCTGCCGACGCCGAGCGTATGCAGTTCCAGGATCTCGCGGGCGAGGTTCTCGTTGAGGCCGCGGCCACGCCTTTTGCCGGCGCGCGAATCAGGCCCGATCGACTGTTGGTTGTCGAGATAGAACAGCATCGCCGGATGATGCTCGACAGCCAAAAGCATATCGGCGAAACGGCCGAGCACGAAGGGGCGGATCGCCTCGCGTTCGAAGGCGCCGGCGCAGGCGCGCACGACCGGCGCCTTGGCGACCGACACGCAGAAATGGTTCGACCAGAAGCCGACCAGCCGCTCCACGACGCCCGGCGTCGCGGCGAGCGCCTTGTCGAGCCGGGCTTGTGCGTCGTCGCGATAGATATCGGCCTCGACACGCGGCAAAGCGGGCTTGGCTTTTGCCACGGCCGGGCCGGCTGGATCATCCGCTGGCATCGGCTGCATGGCGGCGGCCACCTTCTCATCCCGCGCCGCCTTACGCTCCATGGCCGCCGCCATGCTGGCCTGGATCGCCGCCGTGCTGTCCAGCAGCCCGGCATTCCTCGGATCGTCGGGGGAAATCAGCGCGATATCCTGCTGCTTGAGCTCGGCCTTGAGGTAGCCGCGCGGATCGGCGGCGATCTTGCCGAAATCGTCGCCCGGTCTCGCGCCGAGGCCGAAGCGGTGGAGTGCGACCAGCGCCGGATCGGGCGGCGTTGCATTTGATGCGGGTAAGGCCAATCCAGCCTCCATCTCGCCGGCCGGCGCGCGCCGCGTCGACCGGAATGTCCTCGTCGTCGGATGGCTTCCCGACGCCGGCCGCAGCACCGGCGTCATAAGCGGGTCATCATCACCAGCGGCGCCAGTGGTGCCAGCGGTGGTACGGATGCCAAGCCGGGCCGATATAGACGCGCGGTCCGCCCCAGTAATAATAGCCGGGATAGACGACGCGGCGATTGGGGACACAGCGGCCCCAGTAGTTGGGATGCCAGCCCGGACCGCAGCCCCAGGCGACTTGCTCGACCATTGCCGGCGCGGCGGGCGCAACCGGCGCGATCGGCATGGCCCAAGCCGCGCTTGCGGCGACCGTCCCGCCGATGGCGAGCGCGGCGGCGAGCGAATATTTCGTCAGATTGTTCATGGGATGCTCCCGAAGTTCCGAGGTTGAAGAGAACCTGCCGGCATCGACTGACGGCAGGCCTGTCCCTCTTTCCCTTGAACGGGGCGCGCCCGCTTTTCCGTCGCTGCCTATGGCGATTTTTTTGCAGGCGGCGGCTGCCGGCCGGCACGCCGCAACAGTGCGTCCGCCAGCAACTGGCGGTCTTCCGGCGAGCCCGACGCGGCGAATTCGATGATGCGCTGCTCCAACCGGGTGCGCACGGTGACATCGGCATTGCGCGCGCGCTCCAGGGCCGCCGCAAGGGCGGCGGTGTTGAGGGTGGGCTGCTGCAGCAGGTTCGCCGCCTCGCGCCGCGCAGCCTGCCCATCAAGGATCACGTCGCGGGACTCGCGGCGCACCTCGCGCAGCGCCTGGCGGAAAATCTTGCGGTCGGCGGTGGGCAGCCGGCCGCCGGCCGATTCCAGCGAATAGCCCAGGTTGGATTTGCCGATCAGCCAACCGGCGCCGCCGGCCACCGCGCCGATCAGAAAAACATTCAGCACCAGGGATGCCGCGACAAGACGGGGGTTCATAGATCCTCCTCCGCCTGGTCGGCATCGGGCCCGGCGTCGCCGAATGACGTCGCATTGGCGTCCATCACATAATGATCGGGCTGGATATCCGGGCTGACGACGGTTACCAGCGCCAGCCCGGCCACGGCGCCGGCAAGCCCGACGCCGGCAAGCCCGAAGCCCAGCCACCAGAACCGGCGGCGGCGCTCCTGCCGGACCTCGGTCGCGGCGCGGGCGACGATGGCGCGATGCAGCGCCGGGCTGGGCGCCTCGACCCGATGCCGGTCGAGCATGATGTCGAGCCTGCCGGCGCGCGCCAGGATGGCGCGGCCTTGCTCGGTCTCGGCAAACAGCGTGGCGGCGGCCTGCTCGGCCGACGGCCAGCGGTGCAAGGCGCTGCCATAGGCGTCCGCCAGCGCGGCGAAGCGTCCAGCATCCATCGGCCCTTCTCTCGTCCTCTCAGCCATATCGTTCCCCCTTCCACCGTTTTGACGTGGCCCCCCACGCCCTCATCCGCGAAGCCGGCAACTCCCTTGCTGTCTCAGTCATCGCCATCGTCTCCGATAAGCATCGCCTGCAGGGCGCGGCGAGCCCGCGCGAGCAGGCTTTCCAGCGCATCGACGCTGACCTGCATGGCGCCGGCGGCCTCGATGTTGGACAGCTCCTGATAATAGACCAGCACGATCGCCTCGCGCTGGCGCGGCGCGAGGCGCAGCAAGGCCTGGTTGACCCTGCGCTCTTCGTCGCCCGGCATGGCATCGGGAAGCGGTGTGTCATCGGCCACCTCCGGCAGCTCGTCCGTTACCCATTCGCGCCGGTGCCGCAGCCGGTCGTAGCAGAGGTTGAGCGCGACGCGATGGATCCAGGTGTCGAAGCGTGCGTGCCCCTGGCGCCAACCTGAGGCGTGGCGCCAGATGCGCACGAAAGTCTCCTGGGCGACGTCCTCGGCCTCCGCCGCGTCGCCCAGCATCCGCGCGGCCAGAGCCAGGATGCGCGGCAGCTTGCGCGTCACCATCGCCTGCACGGCGGCAGGGTCGCCGGCGCCGATGCGCCGTACCAGCTCCTCGTCCGGATCTGCGCCCATCAACAGGGGCGCTCACATGTCTCATTGCGCGGCATAACCTCTTGGTCATTGCTCCTGATTGGGAGCGGTTTTGTGGCCTGGCCGCTCGTCGGCGCCGATCACCCCGTCGCCATTCTTGTCCAGCTTGGCGAAGCGCTTGGCGAGGAAAGCGTCGAGCTCGCTCTTGTCGACGAAGCCGTCCTTGTTGGCGTCCATGCGCGCGAAGGATTTGGCCGGATCGCCCTTGGCCTTGCGCGCGGTCTGGAAAGCGGTCCATTCGGCGAGGCTGACCTTGCCGTCATTGTCGGTGTCGGCCCGCATGAACGCCTTTTCCCGGCGCGCCTCGAACTTTTCCAGCGTCAGGCTGGACTTGGTTTGGTCAGGCTTGGCGGCCGCCGAGCTGTCCGGCGTCATCTGGGCTGGCGCGGGGGCAGGCGTCGTCGTCTGGGCGACGGCGACGGCGACAGCGGTCTGCAGGCCAAGGGCAAAGGCGAATAGGCGGATCATGCTCTCGTCTCCGGTTGGCGCGGCCATTGGCGGCCACGCTTCAGCCGTTGAACGCGGCGACGAGCAAAATCCGTCGGTCTTTTCGGCCGGACAGCAAATTCATCCGATCCGGTTGCGCTGGACCGGATTGCGCCCGAACGGAAGCGGCGACTATCTCTGGTTGTCGACCACCATCAACTGGTCCGATTTGAAGCCGGCATGCTGCGGGGTCCAGACGTCGCCCTCGCGGTTGAACCAGTGGCACAGATACATGCCGGAAGCCGCGCCGTCGCTGACGGTCATTTCCGGACCTCCGGACTTCAGCCTGACGACGTCTCCGGTCTTGAAACTATTGGGCATTTTCGACCTCCCATGCTGACCGGCCGAGTTTCCCACCAACAGCTACTCCCGACAATGGCCGAGATGCGCCGATGACGTGGTACAGGGTTGGGAAGGTGTCGAAAAACCGATGCCGCTTGCCTGGCGCGCCGGGCAGCGCTCCATGCGTGGCCGGATGGCGTCGGGGCTTCGCAGGCCAAGCGATCGGCCTGATCGCTGCATGCCTTCAATCGGTGTCGCGCTGTGGACCCGGTGGCTGCGCCGATTGGCTGTCTTGTCCCGCCGGGCGGACGGTCATGGACCTCTCATCGGGCCACAATGCCTGTGCCTTCATAACCGCTGCCAGGAGATTGTCTGCTTCAACGCTTCCGATCTCGGTTAAAAGCGGGCTGTTGCCGCCTGCCGTGAAATCGACGTGATAGACAGTCCAACTCCTCATTGCATTTCCGGCAATTTGCGTCTCGGTGCGGGCACGCGGATGGAAGCCCGGCTCGCTTTTGTGGTTAGGATTTTGAGGTCCACGAGCCGGGCATGCGCCAACCGATGGGCGGGGGGCTTGGGGTTATCAGCCGGCGCGATGGCGAGACTGTCTGATTTGCCCGCCGGTCCACAATCGACCGAGGTCCATCCTGCCGGACGCATTGGTCCGAAAGGACCAAAGATATAGCCCCTTATTCCGTTGGGGCAGATTGCCTGTGCCGGTGATCTGTCAGCGCGGCTTGGCAAAAATCTGCGGGCGCGCCATCAGATACCTGTCCCAGGCCGCCGGCATCGGGCGCGGATCGGGCCGGGTCAAAAGCAACAAAGACGCCGCTCTGGAGAGCCGGCAACCCGCGCTGGATCACGTTTCTCTTGGATGGAGGCAAACCTCTTCCTCCGCAGGCAGCGTTTGCGGCTGAAGCAACTCGGAAGGCGAAAGCGGACCGCCGCAGGGCAAGGTCCAGCAGCAGCAGCGATCAAATCGAAGTTCGAAAGATCGGGTCGTCGCTACACCACCCGGTCATTTCAAACCGCTCCATCTCAGGGATATGGCCTGACCCTGGCGATCGAACCGGCGCATTCGGAGAGGCTTGTGCCGAAGAGCGAAAAACACTAAGCCAGCCCGCGTGGGGCCTGTAGCTCAATGGTTAGAGCCGGCGGCTCATAACCGCTTGGTTGGGGGTTCGAGTCCCTCCGGGCCCACCAACTATTCCATTTCAAATGCCTACGCTTATTCCTCGGGAATTAAGCGACCGCTGTTGATGTCACCTGTGAGAAGTAGCGGGACGGGGTATTCTCTTGGATGTCCGTTCGGACTCTCCGACGCGTGTCGAAGCCTGGTGACTCCAGTCTCCTCGGTCCGGTCCGAATAACCTCCTGAAGCCCACGCCTAGATCACCGTCTCTCCTCCATCGATAACCAGAATCTGACCCGTCATGTACGAGGACCGGTCGGACACAAGAAACAGCACCGCCTCCGCGATTTCCTCGACGCTTGCCCAACGACCAAGCGGCACTTTTTCGCGGATGTAGGCTTCGATGGCTTCCCGGCCTCCCATCTGGGCGATGAAAGGAGCATTGAAAGGCGTGTCCACCCAACCCGGGCAAAGCGCGTTGACGCGAATGCCGAAGCGGCCATAGTCGCCGGCCATCTGCCTGGTCATCGCGATCACCGCGTGCTTGGTCGTCGTATAAGCGATCATCTCGCGGTCGTAGAGCACGCCGGAGCTCGACGATGTGTTGAGGATGACGCCGCGGCCTGCCTTCTTCATGAATGGCATGACGATGCGGGCACCCAGGAAGTGAGCCCGCACATTGAGCGTCCAGGACGTGTCGAAGCCTTTGACGCTCACACCGAGCACGTCACCCTCTACCTGTACGCCGGCATGATTGTGCAGGATGTCGATCCTGCCTTGTGTGTCGATGAAATTGCGGAAACAGGCTTCAAGCGCCTGATCGTCGGTCAGGTCGAACACAAGCGCTTTCGCTCGGCCACCAGCAGTAACAATCTGGTCGACGGTCGCGTTCGCGCTGTCAGCGCTGCGATCCGCCACGCCGACCACCGCACCCTCGCGCGCGATGATCAGAGCTGCCGCCCTGCCGATGCCCGATCCCGCCCCGGTGACGATCGCGGTCCTGTCCTTCAGGATCATCTTTCAGCCCCCTTTCTCCCTGACCCGTAATCCTGCATCATCCGGCGAACGAGCCTCGCCGGCTTGGGTGCGCGCCGATCAACCTTTGGGGAAAAAACAGGCATGTACGACTTCGGCCCCTTCAAGTTCGAGTCGAAGCAGGATTTTTTCGACAAGGCAATCCGTTTCTGGAATCCCGACAAGACCAGGTTCTGGCAGAAGGCCGGGATCGATCTGGTTATCGGCAGGCGGGAGGGCTACTTCCTCTACGACATGTCGGGCCGCCGCCTGATCGACCTGCACCTGAACGGCGGCACCTACAATCTCGGTCACCGCAACCCGGAACTGGTCGAGACGCTGAAGAGCGCGCTCGATTATTTCGACATCGGCAATCACTGGTTCCCCTCCGTGGCGCGCACTGCGCTGGCCGAATCCCTCGTCGATGTCTCGCCGGGAATGAAATATGCGGTCTTCGCGCCGGGCGGCGCGGAGGCGGTGGACATCGCCATCAAGAGTGCCCGCTATGCCACCAAGCGGCGCAAGATCGTGTCGATCATCAAGGGGTATCACGGGCATTCGGGGCTCGCGGTGGCGACCGGCGACGATCGCTTCACCAAGATCTTTCTTTCCAACCAGCCGGAGATGTTCATCCAGGTCCCCTTCAACGATATCGACGCCATGGAGCAGGCGCTCGAGGGCGAAGACGTCGCGGCGCTGATCATGGAGACGATCCCCGCCACTTACGGCTTCCCGATGCCGAAGGACGGCTATCTCAGCGCCTGCAAGGCGCTGTGCGAAAAGCATGGCGCGATGTACATCGCCGACGAGGTCCAGACCGGCCTGATGCGGACCGGCAGCATGTGGGGCTGGCAGGCCTATGGCGTCCAGCCGGACATAATGGTGACGGCCAAGGGCCTGTCCGGCGGGCTCTATCCGATCAGCGCGGCACTGGTGAACGACAAGGCCGGCGGCTGGCTCAACGAGGATGGGGCCGCCCACATCTCGACCACGGGCGGGGCCGAGCTCGGCTGTGTCGTCGCCCACAAGGTCATCGAGATGCTGCAGCGGCCTGAGCTGGTGGCCAATGTCGGCACCGTGACCGAGTTCATGGCGCAGGCCATGGGCGAGATGCTGGCTCGGCACGGCGACATCTTCACCGGCCTGCGCCAGAAAGGCGTGATCCTCGGCCTGGAATTCAGCAACCACCCGGAGGGCGCCGTCTTCGTGTCACGCGCACTCTACGAGCAGGGCGTCTGGGCGATCTTCTCGTCGCTCGACAAGCGGGTGCTGCAGTGGAAGCCCGGCGTGCTTTTGGATCGCGAAACCTGCCGGGACATCATGGATCGTTTCGATGCGGCAATGCCGCGCGCCCGGGAGCTGCTGCATCAGGCAGGCAAGGCGAATTGACATGGTCCAAACCTGGTTGAAACTGCCAGGCGTCCAGCGCGGGCTGGCGATTGGACTTGCTGAGATCGCAGGGTTCCGGCAGGGGACAAGGGTGCAAAGATAGGCAGGACGGACAGTGACGGATTTCGACGCGCTCACCCATGACCAGCAACTCGGCATCCTGCAGGAGACGGCGGAGGCGGCCATCGCCAACTACGATCTGCCGGCGGACGTCTCCGTCACGATGATCAACCTGTCGGAGAACGCAACCTATAAGGTTGCGGCTCCCGACGGCCGGCGCTGGGCGCTCCGCATCCATCGCGACGGCTACCATTCAAGGACGGCCATCCAGTCCGAACTGGCCTGGCTGACCGACTTGCGCCAGACCGGGGTCGTGCCCACCCCCGTGCCGGTGGCGGGCAAGGATGGCGAGCAGATCCAGCGTGCCGGCCATGCCAGGCTGGCGCAACCCCGCAATGTCGTGCTGTCGCAATGGGAGACCGGTTCGGAGCCGGGCATAGGCGAAGCGCTCGCCGAACCTTTCGAGGTGCTTGGCGAGGTGACGGCTCGCATGCACATCCACGCCCGGCAATGGAAGCGCCCATCCTGGTTCACTCGCCACGTGTGGGATTTCGAGACAAGTCTCGGCGAGGAAAACCCCCATTGGGGGCGCTGGCGTGACGGCATGGGCGTCGACGCCGCGAAAGCCAAGCTCTTTGGCCGCACCGCGGAGCTGATCCGCCGCAGGCTCGCCGCCTTCGGCAAGGGCCACGACCGCTTTGGCCTCATCCATTGCGACCTGCGGCTCGCCAACCTTTTGATCGACGGCAAGACGGTCAAGGTGATCGACTTCGACGACTGCGGCTTCGGCTGGTTTATGTACGACGCCGCGACGCCCATCTCTTTCTACGAGCATGAGCCGCAGGCAACCGATCTCATCCAGTCGTGGACGACCGGCTATCGCCGCGTGCTTGACCTGCCCAGGGCGGACGAGGACGAAATCCCGACCTTCGTGATGCTGCGCCGCCTGTTGCTGGTTGCCTGGATCGGCTCGCACGCTGAAACGGACCTCGCAAAGTCGATGGGCCTTCCCTACACCGAGGGAACCGTCGGGCTGTGCGAGGCCTATCTGAGCAAGTTTTCCTGACAGCAATCGCAGGAAAGGCCTGAAACGGTTTTCCCGGGAAAAGCGCGTAGCGCTTTCCCTGGGGAATTGCGTCAGGCAAAGAGATAGAGCGGTTCGTCACGAGCCGCTCTATGCCAGTGCCTCCAGGCTCTCCGGCAGGATCTGGCCGCCATCGACGATGATCGTCTGTCCCGTCACGTATCCGGCTTCCTTCGACGCAAAGTAGAGCGCGGCGTGGCCGATGTCCTCCACGGTTCCGAGCCGCTTGAGCGGGATCGAGGCGGCCATCGTCTTCTGGTAATCCTCGCCCAGGCCGGCTAGGCCCTCGGTGATGATGTTGCCCGGCATGACGGCGTTGACGGTGATGCCGTATTTCGCCAGCTCGATGCAGGCCGTGCGCATGAAACCGAGTTGCCCCGCCTTGGTGGCGCCGTAGTGCGACCAACCGGGGAAGCCGGTGACCGGGCCGGTGATCGACGACGTGAGCACGACGCGGCCCTGGTCGGATGTCTTCAAATATGGCACCGCCGCCTTGACCGCGTGGAAGGTGCCCTTGAGGTTGGTGTCGACAACCTCGTCCCATTGTTTTGTAGTCATGTCCTCGAGCCGGGCCTGCGGGAAAATTCCGGCATTGGCACACAACACGTCGATGCCCCCGTTTCTCCCGGCCACTGTCCCAAAAGCGCTTTCGATGCTGGCGAGCGAGGTGACGTCGCCAACCACGCCAAAGGCGCCATGGCCGATCTCGGCGGCCGCGGCTTCGGCCTGGTCGGGATGGCGCGCGATGATCGCGACCTTGGCACCCGAGAGTGCGAACACCCGCGCTATGCCCTTGCCGATGCCTTTCGATCCGCCGGTAACAACGACGCACCGGCCCTTCAAAGACTGGGTCATGATCTGAAGCTCCAAAATGAGACGGGGACAGAGTGATACCCCGTCCCCGTTGTCGCAAGGATTTCTGGGCGGTAGCGCTTTAGCCTTCGTTCACCATGTGACCGATGTTGGCGTACGCCTTGGGGTTGGTGGACTTCAGCACGAAACCCCAGATCAGGCCGACGATAAGGATCGCAAGCCCGACATAGGGGATGCTCCTGGCGAAGCCATTGGTGCCGCCGAGCGTCGCGAGATTGGCCACCAGCGTGTAGACGAGGACCAGTTGGACCACGAGCGAGATCAACGGCGCGATGACCGTCGCCAGCAGGCTGCCGCCGCCGTTCTTCTTGAACCACATGTAGATCGCCAGCGAGACGACCGCCTGCAGCACCAGCAGCAGTCCGGTGCCGAGCACCGCAAACAGCGTGTAGACGCCCAGCCAGGCCTGTCCCGACGGATCGTCGAAGCCGTAGGCCAGACCGTAGAGCAGGACCCATATCGCCGCCAGAACCGACTGCAGGGCCGAGGCCTTGTGAGGGCTCTTGTGGTGATCATGCGTCTCCGCGATCGCCTGTGGCAGGACGCCCTCGCGAGCCAGCGAGTATAAGTAACGGGAAGCGGTGTTGTGAAAGGCCATGCCGCAGGCGAAGGAACTGGTGAGGATGAGCAGCGACATCAGCTGATAGCCCCAGCCGCCGACAAAAGTCTGAATGGGTGTCAGGAAGAAGTTCACGCCGTCGGAGAAGGCTTTGGCCACCATGTCGGCCTCGGTGGGATAGGCCGCCACTGCGCACCAGCTGACGAAGGTGTAAAACAGGCCGAGGCCAATGACCGAAATCAGCAGCGACTGCGGAATGATGCGCTTTGGATCGCGCGATTCCTCGGCGTAGTTCGGCGCCATCTCGAAACCGACCCACGACCAGAACGCCATGAAGATACCGACGGCGGCCTCGCCGGCGGGTATCGCCACATCGCCGACCTTCTGCTCGGCGACAGGCGTGAACACCTTGAACACATTGAGCGAATCGCCGGAAAAATTCGTCCCGCCATGAGCGAAAAGCACGCCCAGCGAGAAGATCACCAGCATGATCACTTCAAGAATGAGGGCGATCCCGAGCAGCCGTGCCGACACCTTCACGTCGCGATAGGCGAGTGCCGCGATCACCACGATCATGGCGAGCGCGAGCACGATCCACGGCACGTTAATGCCGAAGTGCTGGGAAATCCAAAGATTGCCGAAAAATGCAAACAAACCAGTGAGCGAGGCCTCGAACAGCGAGTAGCAGGCGAGCGAGCCAATGCCGGCCGACATGCCGACCTCGCGGCCGAGCCCTTGGCTGATGAATGAGTAGAAGCCACCGACGGACGATACCCGCGATGCCATCGCCGCATAGCCGACCGAGAAGATGGTCAGCACGATCGTCGCCATCAGGAAGGCGGCCGGCGTGTATTTGCCGATGCCGTAGCCTGCCGCGAACGGCACATTGCCCAGCATCGCCGACATCGGCGCCGCGCCGGTGACGGCCAGAAAGAGCACTCCGGCGAGCCCCACGGCCTTCGAGTGCAAAAGGTTGATGCTGTTACTCTTCGAGACGTCGATCGTCCCGCTTGCAGTTTCCGTGGCCATGAAGCCCTCTCCATTCGTGACAGCTGTATGCAGTTCCCCACACGTGGCGGCCGATGTGTCCCGGCCTGCGAGTGCTGTATTGACACTACGGACGCCGCATCACTTTGCCAAGGCCATGATTTTGCAAAGCTCGGCGCTCGACATGACGTGGCAATAGATCATGTTGATGATTTCGAGCTCCTTGCGATGAAGCTCGTCGGTCGCCGCCGCGCAGCAATCCTCGAGCACGATGACGACATAGCTTTCGTCGGCCAGGCTGCGCACAGTCGAAGACACGCACTGGTCCGTGAAGATACCGCAACAGATGACGTTCCTGATGCCGAGATTGTGCAGGATGAGGCGCAGATTCGTTCCGGTCAGCGCGGAATCGGTGGTCTTGGTCACCACGATTTCGTCGCCTGCCGGCTGAAGCTCGGCAACGAGCTGCGATGCCGCGTCGTTCTTTGGCAGCAGCAAATTGTTCCAGCCCGGCATTTTTTGGGACAGCGAGCGGTCGCGCCCGTCCTTGGTATGGCAGGCGATGCGGGCGAAAAGGCATTCGATGCCATTTGCCCGTGCCAACTCCAGCAATCTTGCCGTGTTCGGTATGACCGTGCCGTGCATGCGCTCGTGGAACGGCGTCCACAGATCGTAGCGCTGCTGTTCCTGCGGTGAAAGCGATGCGCGATCCGGCCGTTCCAGGTAGGTGTTTTGAACGTCGATGATCAGGATGGCGGTCTGTGCCGGCACCAGCACCGGATCGTCCGGCTCGGGTGCGCCGAGGTAATAGAGCGAACGGAATCCGGTTTTCCAGCTCATGCAGTCCTTTCAGAAGCGGGCGGTCCTTCAGAAGCGGAACGTGAAAAGGCCGCGCGCCGCGTAGGTCTCGGCGGCTTCCTCGATGAAACGGGCGATGCGTTCGGCCTGGTAGGTCTCGCGCATCGTGGCGGCGGCCTCGAGCAATTCTTCCTTGGACTTGGCGCGGCCTGGGCGCAGCAGTTCGTAGACCTGTATGATGAAATCCTGCGGCACCTCGACCAGCTCTGCCCCGCGCTCGAAGTTGAGGGCGAGAGTCGGCCGGCCGACATCGCGCGCCACATCGGCCTGCGCCTGAAGCGCTTGCGGCGTGATGCGGAGGTCTTCCATCGTCACCTCGCCGGCAAGCACCGAATCCAGCGTTATCTCAGGAAGCGATTTGCCGCGCTTGCCCGTCACGGCGCCAGGCTGGGTTTCGGCGAGCGGATAGTCGGCACGCGTAAGGGTCACTGTTTCGCTCCCGTCAGGATGACGTCGACCTCTTCGGGAGCCGCGCCGGCCTCGGTCAGCCCGGTTTCGATGGCGTAGATGAGGGCGACGCGCGCATGGTAGCGCGACCCCATGGCCTCGCCTCGCTGCGGCACCACGATGGGCTCCGGCGTTTCGCCCAGCGCATAGGCCGCCGCATTGGCACCGAGGGCGCGATAGTGCTCGAGCCTGGTGATCGGGGCATTGGAAAACAGTTCCAGATTGTTGTGCGGCTGGCGGTCACGCTGATGGATGACGGCCGTGCCCTTGGCCTGGATGCCGATGCCGATGCCGCTGCCGGCAAGCCGGGCAGCGGACAGGCCAAGGAAGGAAGTATCAGCCGTATGGCGGAAGCGGACGACGCGCGCCTTGAGCCCGCGCGCGCGGATCGCATCCAGCATGGCGCCAAGCACCTCGGACAGCCGATGTCCGGCCGTCGTTCGGTAGAGCTTCAGCCCGAAGGCCGGGCTGATGCCGATGACCAAATCGTCGTTTGTCGACCCGTTGGCTGCCGGCCCAAGATTGCGATAGCGGATGTGCCTTGCCTCGTCCTTCTCGTGCAGGGCCTCCGAGCGCAGCACTTCTTTCTGATCCAGCACATCGCGGATGTCGTTGAGCTGCAGGCGCCGTTCTTCGGACACGCGATAGCCGGAGCCAGGACCGAGATAGTCGTTCGGGTCGTTGACCGCGCTGACGATCCGCCCATTGCGGATCATGGCCGAGGTCTGGAGATAGTCACCGGAAAGACGCAGCTTGACCACGTCGAGGAGGTTCTCCGCCTCTTCGCGGAACCCACGCTTGGCCAGCGCCTTGACGACGTCGATCACGGTGATGCCGCGCTCCTTGATGGCCTCGCTGATGAAGCTCACGTCGCGCGGCATCAGGCTGCGCGTGTCGTCGGAACCGGAGGCATAAACCACGCTGGTCTTCATGTCCTCGGTCGGTGTCGACAGGCCGAGCTCCTCGAACACCGCGGCGATCGCCGCCACCGCCCGCTCGCGCAACTCGATCGCGCGGGACTCGGGCAGCGGCGTCAGTCCGCCATCGGCCTCGAAATCGCGCTGCAGCACCAGATAGTCTTCCAGCTCCTCGCCGTTGATCAGAGAAGGATTGAACGAATTGTCGTATTTCAGGATCGACCCCATCCCGGAGCAGATCAGGTCCGAGCCGGCAATCAGGTAGGGAAGGATCTTGGCGCCGACACGAATTTCCGATTCGGTGGAGCGCGCATCATTGCCTGATGCGCATTCGAGATCGAGCCAGACGGCGATGAGGTTCTCGGCCATCAGTTCACGAACACCGCCGGGTATAGTGGCGGTCAAAGGCGCTCCGTCGATACCGCCATTTTGCGTGCCTTGCACCCCCATGCCGCGCTGCAGGCAGAGGCAGCGCGCCTCCAGGTACAGCAGCGATTTTGCTTCATGGAAACCCATCAGCAATTCGGAGCCGGCGCCCGACGTACAGCGCATCTTGACGCCGCGCGAGGCGTAGGCGGCGGCGAGAAATGCCTTGGACCACGGCGTATCGTCGCCATCGGTGAACGACTTTTCAGTGCCGTAGACGGAAACGGTTTCGGCGTAGGAGGTAAAGCCGGCCATGGCGATGCGCAGCTCCTCCGCCTCCTCGCTGGAGCATTGGAACAGCGTTCCCCAGCGGCCGACGGCGCCGCCCACCGCACACGCCACCGCGTTGGACCAGGCGTTGCGCGACACGCGCATCGTAGTCTCGATCTCGTCGAAGCCGAAGGCGACGGCGGTCGCGGCGTCCGCGGCGAGCTGGAGCGGGTCGTCCTTGGCGTTGGTGACATGCGCCTGGTTGCCTGGTGTTTTGCGTGCCCGCATCTTCGAGTAGGCGAAGGCGATCTCCAACGCGTTGAGCTGCGACACGACCTCGGCGAGTTTGGCGGGTGTCATGCCGTGGGCGAGCCGCACGAGCTTTTCGCGCGGCACGTTCATGTCGACCAGCCAGCGCGCAATGGTCGCTGACTCCAGGGCCATCGCTTCCGGCGCCACTTCCGGGTCGATGTGATGGCGGGCGATGAAGCGGTCGATCATGTCGTAGTCGTGCTCGAGCACTCCATCGAGGGACACGACGCGCCCGCCCTTGATGCCGATGCCGGGTTTGGGATCGGCCGGGCTGGAGAAGGCGGAGAAGCCGTTGACAGGGTCTTCCGCCGCGAACTTGTCCAGCCGCAACGGCCGCTCGTCCCAGTCGGCGAAGCGCTTCCAGCGGTTCAGTTTCGGCGTCATGCGTGCATTCCTCGACCCAACGGAAAGACTATTGAATGCCCGATCGTCACACAATGGCCTGCATCGAATCTCGCCGAAGGGCCTGCCCTGGCTGCCATCACCACCGGAACCTTGGAGATAGGCGCGGCGCTCACGGAAATGAGTAGCCGCCGGGATTTCGAGACCTGCCTACGACCTGGTCAAGACGTCAGTGCCCGCAGACAACATGCGCGGCTGTTGTTCAACTTGAGTGGCTTGCCCGCTCTTCAGTGCCCTTCTTGGTTCAGTTTGGGAGGCGCCGTCGCTGCAGATGCTGGAAGAGAACTTCCGCCGCCACTCGGACAAATCGAGCGAGGCGATCGGCTAAGTGCTTGAATTTTTGGTGCCGCTTGCGGGCACATAAAGGCAATATCAAATCACATCATATAGTGGCAGGCATTGTCGAGAAGGCGCTGCGTTCTTTGATTTTGTTGCGCAAATTGCAACAAATGCACATCAAAGCTTTTCATGTCGTCTCATTCCATCTACACCTAGAGGGTGGACCGAAGGGTGGGCTGGGTATGACAAGGACTAAAGACCGATTGTCGGCAGTGGCCGTGAAACAATCGCCGGCCGGCAAGTATGCTGACGGTGGCGGGCTCTGGTTAGTAAAGTCGAGCAAGGAAACCGGCAAGTGGGTGCTACGCGTCGTAGTGCAAGGGCGTCGTCGCGAAATGGGCTTGGGTTCCCTTCCTGAGGTTGGCCTGGCTGAGGTGCGGAAGACGGCTGACAAGTGGCGCGCTATTGTGCGCGATGGCGGTGACCCAATCAAGGAACGCGTTCGCCAGAAGCGCGAGGCGGCGAGGAACCTGCATCTTTTGAAGGATGTCACTACCGATTGCTTCGAAGCGATCAAGGGTAACCTCAGGGGGCAGGGTAAGGCCGGTCGATGGCTGTCCCCCCTCGAACTCCATGTTCTGCCAAAGCTCGGTAAGGTACCCGTTGCCGATCTCGACCAAGTAGACATCCGCGATACACTTAAGCCCCTGCGAGACACGAAGTTTGAGACCATGCGAAAGGCGCTCAATCGCCTGGACATGGTTGTGCGCCACGCTGCCGCGCTTGGGCTCGATGTCGACACGCAAGTTGTCGAAAAGGCGAAGGCCTTGATAGGCGCGTCGCAGCACAAGGCCGTGAATATTCCTGCGATGCCTTGGCAGGAGGTGCCTGCGTTCTACCAAAGCCTGAGCGACGGTTCCGTTACGCATCTGGCCTTGCGCTTATTGATCATAACCGGGGTTCGTTCTCGACCACTGCGCTTTCTGCGCGTCGATCATATTGCCGGTGATGTGTGGACCGTGCCTGCCGACCTAATGAAGGGGCGAGAGGGCGCAACAGGCGAGTTCCGAGTTCCGCTCTCGAAAGAAGCTCTCTCCTTGATTGAGCAAGCCAAACGTCACGCTCGGGGCGGCTTACTATTCCCATCCATCAGGCGGGGGGTCGTAAGCGACATGACGCTGAGCCGCTATATGGAACGGCGGAAGCTGGAAGCGCGTCCACACGGTTTCCGCTCATCTCTGCGCGATTGGCTCGCTGAATGTACCGATGCGCCTCACGAGGTGGCGGAAACGATCCTTGGTCACAAGGTCGGTGGCGCTGTCGAGCGAGCGTATCGCCGAACAGACTTCATCGATCAGCGGGCCAAGCTCATGGAGCGGTGGGCGGACCATTGCACAGGCAAGGCGCGGCCGGCGAGCGCTGTTTGAGCCATGGTGTTGGTGGAAGCAACTGTCTCAGACGTATTCGGATCGGGTCTTAGCAAATCACCGAGGTCCAACATGAAGTTCGAACACGATGACCCCCTCCTACGGGACGTAGAAGCCGCCGCCATCCTTGGCATGTCGAAGCCAACGTTCTGGCGACGTGTGCGGGACAAGACTGCACCGCAGCCGGTCAAGATTGGAGGCATGAGCCGATGGCCTCGCTCGGAAATCCTCGCCGTAATCGAGCGCGCCAAATTGGCCCGCAACGCCGCGTGACCATCATGGAAGATATCTATTTTTGCGCAAAAACGGGTCACCGGATCGTGAGCGGCAACGTTGTTCCGTTCCCACGCGATGACCGAAAACCGGTTCCCGTTCCTATGGTGGTCCTTGAGCCTGATCGCGCCCCACGTCAGAAAAACAACGGCAACCCTGCTGAACCTGAAAATGACGACATCTGAAATGCGCATTCAACGTCAGATCGGGCGCGGCGAATGAACGCCCACGCATGCTACTCATTCCAAGATTGGCAGGACGGCAAGGCTCCTAAGAAGGGCTGGGATTGCGCCGACGCGATCGATGACGGCTGGTCGAAAGAACAGTTAGACGCGTTCATGCGCGCCACGGCGCGCCCCTGGTCGCCGCCACAACCGCCAGAGAAACCGGCAGGCGAGGCCGCTGAGCGGGTTTGCCCTCGGGCTGAGCCGTTGCCTATCGGCGGTAACGACAACGCGGCCCCTGGAGCCCCAGGCGTCAAGCCTCGCATCTACGTCGTAAAGGGTGAAATTCACCGGGCGGTGGAGCAGGCTATTTCCATCCTCTCTAGTCAGTCCCTGGGCATATATTCTAGGGCTGATGAACTTGTCCGACCGGTCACCCATACCACGCCCAAGCAGACCCTGACCGTTGCTAAGCAGGGTGAAAACACCAGCCGTCCCGATGGATCGGTAATCGTCACGACCATCACCGAGGCCGCGCTTACCGAGGTGCTGTCTGAGCGTGCTCTGTTCATGAAGTTCAACGCTCGTGTCGCTGACTTCGTGCCGTGCGACTGCCCGCCAGAAGTGGCTAGGATGATCCTGGCGAGGAAGGGCCATAACTGGACCATGCCGCGCCTCAGGGCGGTAATCAGCGCGCCGACACTGCGCCATGACGGAACGGTCATCAGCGAGCCGGGCTATGACGCTGAAACAGGATTGCTACTTGTGGGTGGACGGCTCTGGCGGCACGTCCCTGAAAATCCTTCTAAACGCGAAGCCGCCGAAGCGCTTGCTGTCTTGTCAGAGCCGATCGCCGCTCTGCCTTTCGTAGCAGACAGCGACCGCGCCGCCGCCCTAGCGCTGCTGATCACAAGCGTGATGCGTCCTAGCCTGAAGACTGCGCCGATGTTTGCGGTGTCAGCACCCTCTGCCGGTACCGGTAAGAGCTTGGTTGTCGACGTGGCCGCTGTCATGGCAACCGGTCGGCGAGCGGCTGTTGTGACCCCGACACCAGACGAGGCAGAGCTTGAAAAAAGGATTGGAGCCTGTGCGCTTGCGGGTGACCAGATTTTGAGCATCGACAATGTGACGCATATCCTGCGGAGCGACCAGCTTTGCCAGATGCTAACGCAAGACGAGGTTCAAGTTCGCGTGCTCGGCTCGTCAAAGAATGTCCGCATTCCAGCCACCAGCTTGATCTGCGCCACGGGCAACAATCTGACGCTCTTTGGAGACCTCAATCGCCGCACGATCCCAATTCGCCTGGACGCCAAGTGCGAGCGGCCGGAGGAACGGAGTTTCAAGTTCGACGCTATTGATCTGGCCTTGCGCAAGCGGCCCGAGCTAGTTGCGGCGGCTCTGACGGTCGTGCGCGCTTATCTGTCGGCCGGCGCTCCAAACGTGGCTCCTGCGATGGGGAATTTTGAGGACTGGAGCGATCTTGTACGGTCCTCGCTGATCTGGCTTGGCCTTGCTGACTGCCGGGGCGATGTCGCTGCCCAGCGCGCGGCGGACCCGGAGAAAGACGAACTTGCCGAGATCATCCAGGCGCTACCGAGCGGGCCGTTTACGACGCGGGAAGTAGCTATCAAGGTGGCCGAAAGCCCGCTACTCAAGGAAACGCTGGCATCCTTCATGGACAGAGGCAGTGTGTTTTCCTCCAAACGCTTCGGTCGATATCTCGCGCGGTATGCAGGAACACGGATCGGCAATCGGTGGATTGAACAACTGCCCCGTGACTGCAACAGCAATAGCAGCGTTTGGCGCGTCGCTGATGACGATCGGGATCAGCCGTCTGGCACTAATCAAGAACAGGAACTAAGCAGTTGGTGATATTGCACGCGTTTCCTGCCCGGAAATTCTAGCTCCCAACCATCGGTCCTTACCGTGCCCTCAAATTCAACGAGGGCACTTCAAGATGACGACACCGAGCGAAACCAACCGTTCCGGTCCGTACAACGGCAACGGCGTCACGACCGTTTTCGACTATGAGTTTCGCATTGTCGACGAGAACCACATCAAGGCGATCCGGGCCGATCTGTCCGGCGTCGAAACTGTGCTGACGATCGACGCGGATTATGTCGTGTCCGATGTTGGCAATCCGGCAGGCGGGCAAGTGGCGCTCACCGCGCCGCTGACGACTGGCTACACCCTGACGTTCCTGCGTAACGTCCCGTTCACTCAGGAAACGGACCTGGAGAACCAGGGCCCATATTACGCCGAAACGGTGGAAAGGGCATTTGATCTTTCCGCTATGCGGGATCAGCAATTGCAGGAGCAGATTAGCCGCGCCTTACTTATCCCTCCGTCCGAAGACCCTGCCCAGCTTGACGGATTGGTCGGCGACATTCTGCGCCTTGCCGATAGCGCGAATGAAATCGACGCCGTTGCGGCTCATGTCGACGCTGTGCAATCTGCCGCCGATAACATGGCGGCGATCATTGCCGCTCCCGCTCAGGCTGCGGCGGCGGGCAACAGCGCCACGGCGGCGGCTGGATCAGCTGCGGCTGCGGCGGCGTCTGCTGCGAGCGTACCGCCTACCGTAGCAACACGCGCGGCGCTCAAGGCGCTCGATACGACCAACATCAAATCCGCATATCTGACTGAACCAAATCGGTTCGGGCAATGGCTCTGGACCACGGGCGATTTTTCTGCCGTCATCGCGGCTGACACGTCAGAAGCCATCGCGATCAAGGCGAATGCTATCGCGGCGAATCTCGGCGCTTGGCGGCGTGTGCTGCCGAAACGCGAGCTTACGCCGTCGATGTATGGCGCGATCTCGGGCGGCGATCCCGCTGCGAACGCGACTGCGATCAACGCCATGATCGCGTTCGTTCGTCAGACCTTCGACACGGGGCAATGGGATTTCACCTATGAACTCGATTTCGAGGGCATCCGCTGGAACGTCTCGGCCGCGATCAACTGCACGCTGATCCGCCAGCCTGGGCTTGTGCTGAAAAATGGTGGTCTCACCAGCACGGCGGCGGGCGCTATCGTGCTCGACATGGCCGGCACGAATACGCCAACGTTCCGCGCCTTCAACATCCACGGCGACGACGCAACGCCGCCCGCTGTCGGCCTGCTGCTGTCGCGCGCGCTCTCTGGCGGCTCCTTCGGCGGCGTCACCAATTGCGATATCGACGGGCTGACGATCGACGGTTCTTTCAGCAAGGCGGCTTACATCAATTTCGCCGCTGAGGTCTCGTCGGATCGCGGTGTTAATATCAGCAATCGCCATCGCAGCGTTGCCGCCAAGGGCGCGGTGTTCTGCGGTCACGCCGGCACGCTTGACGATTATTGCGGCGGCGTCGCGTCCTCGTTTGTCACCATCCCGGTTGCGGCCGATGGTTCGCAATCGAACGTGGTTCACAATCTGAGCGGCGGCTTTTGCGTCATGCGGAACGCCTACAACCCGCCTGCCGTAACTGGCATCACCAAGGCAAACCCGGCTGTCGTATCACACTTGCCGGCCGATCTCGTCGCCTCTGGCTTCCAGAACGGCGACAAGGTGTTTTACCACGACATCGGCGGCATGACGCAGCTTAACGGCAATGTCTACACCGTCGCCAACATCAACCTCGGCGCTGGCACGTTCGAGCTTTCCGGCGTCAATTCGACCGGGTTCAGCACCTTCACCGCTGGCGGTCGATCCTGGAACCAGACCGGCGCGGCCCTCGTCGTCGGCCAGTGTGACGGGCTTGTTGCTCGGGCGAGCTATCTGCTTTCCTACGGTAGCGAGCCGGTAATCATCGACACCAAGAACGGCGGCGGGCCGCGAATGCTCGACCTTGAATGCCACCTGGAAGCGCAGCCGCCCGCTAGCGTGCTGCTTGGTCTCCCGAGCGCCGGAACGGCGGTGCTGCAAGGCGTCCGCCTGCATAATCTGTCGGCCAACCAGAATTTCAGCGACGCGGTTATCCGCGAGGATGCCGGCGCTGGCAACGTGCGGATCGATGATCTGGACCTGAAAATCTATAATATGGGCGTCGCACCGCCGAACAAGGTTTTCAAGACACCGGCCAAGTGGACGATCAAGAGGGGCCGGATCGCGGTTCCGTTGCAAGCGGCGCTCAACACGTCGCCCGCCGCCTTCACCGAATACACGGTCGAGGAAGTGGCTTTTGACCGCACGCCGATTGTTGTTCGTTACGGTATGGTCGACTTCCGCAACGATACTTCCGGGTCTGCGGCGCTCCGGGCAGTGGCCTACGACGATAGCGCCAACCACGGGCCACAGATCGACACAACCCGGATCAGCGCATCACCGGCAGCTAATGACGGTCTTGGGGTCTACCGGTTCGTTGGCTACAATTCGTCCCTCGCAGCAACTGCCTTTGCCCAGCTTCGTGGGCGTATCCTCGTGGAAACGGCCGGGGCAGAGAGTGGGCGCTTGGAGTTTGTCACTATCTCTGGCGGGGCGACGGGCATATCGGGGTACGCCCAGGGCACGCTCATCAACGCGGCAGGCTCTTTCACCGTTGCCGGTACCCAGGTTGTCGGCCCTCGCGCGACTGGCTGGACGGCTGGTACGGGAACGGCCAACAAAGGGGCTTTTGCCGCCTACGCTGGCGCTACGATGAGCGCTGCATATAGCCAAACAGAAGCGCAGGCGACAAACAATGCCGCGCGCGACGCGTCACAGCGTATCAAGGCCGTTGAGGACGCGCTGCGCACGCACGGCCTGATAAACTAGTCAAGATCACCCTCGGCCCGATTAGGCGTCACTGAGGCTTGCGGGGGAACCGGCTTGCGTACCGCTCGCAGCCGCCAATGTTCCCGTCGTACTTGGTGAACTCGATAATGCCCGATGATCCCACGACCACATCGATCTTGCAGTGATAGTCGTACGTTTCGGTCTTGGTCCCTTGTGACTGGACATAGATCGGCTGTCCGTTCACGTAGGCTGTGCTCGAATTGAATGTTGGCAACGTGTAAGAGCCGGTCTCTCGACTGCCCCAACTGAACACGCGCTTGCCGTCTATCGTGTTCTCTGCATCCGGGAAGCCCAGGATATCGAAAGCCGCTTGATAGGGCTTTCCACGCAGCGAGCTAAGCCCCGCGTCCATGTTTTCGAACGTCTGGCACCCGGCCGCACTGGCTACTATAGCTATCGCTAATATATTCCGAATCTTCATGTAGCATCCCCTGCCTTGCCACCTTTGTTGGGTTGAAAGCCAACATTGTCAAGCAGGATAGGGAACGCCGGATTACCGGATTACCCGGATCGATTTCAGCTACCCCTACTAATTTCGCATTATGGGTACATATAAAACAACCTCTACTGCGAAATTCCCGCGTTTAGATGTAGAAAATCCGGGAAATCCAGTAATCCGGGAATGTGGGTAAATGTGGGTTTGAAAATCCCGAGGTGTACGGGACAACCATTCGCCCACCAATCATCGGCGCATGTTCGATCTGACGCCCAAACAAGCCCGCTTCGTTGAGGAGTACCTCGTTGACCTGAACGCCACCCAGGCGGCTATCAGGGCTGGGTACAGCGCTAGGGGTGCGGATACTTCCGGCCCGAGACTGCTGGAAAACCCAGAGATCAAGGCGGCGATCGACGCGGCTAAAACTGAGCGATCCGAACAAACGGAAATCACATCCGAACGCGTTCTTAAAGAGATCGCTAATATGGCGTTCTATGATCCCGCTCAGTTGATCGGCGCTGCGCGCGAACTCACCGATGCCAGCGAGGCGCTTGAAGGCGAGGGCATCGTTTCGATCGACGGCAAGCGCTACGCGATCAGCGGCATAACCTCGGCGGTCGACATCCTCAAACTGCCGGAAGACGTGCGGCGCGCTATCGTCGGCTGGAGCTACGATCGCAACCAGAATTTCACGCTCAAGCTCGCCGACAAGAGCAAGGCGCTCGATCAGCTTGCGCGTCATTTGTCGCTCTACAAAGACACAATGGAATTGCGCGGGCTTGAAGGTCTGAGCGATCGGTTGTCGCGCGCTCGCCTCCGAGCGGATCACGACGCCTACGTTTCAGAACCCTCTAGTGCGCCAGCGCCCGAGCCGAGGGCCGCAGATCAGGCAGCGCGAGCGCCTGAGCCAAAGCCAGAGAGCGAACCGGAACGGCCGGCAATCTCAGCTGATTGGGAAGAACCGAAGGCCGCTCCGTATCAGCCGATCCTGCAATACCCAGAGCGCCAGGGCTTTGCCGACACTGATTACGACAACGCCGAGGACGGGTTTGTAAGCACCCGTCGCAATACCTGAGAGAAAGGAAAGACCGATGGCAACCATTGCTGCCAATATCGCAACAATTCAAACGAAGGCGGCTGAGCTTGACACGCTTATTGGTCAGGTCCGCGCCGCCAAGGCTATCATCGATGCCGCCGAGGCTGAGATTAGGCAGCTTCGGCCCAAGTCCGAACCGTCTCGCGCTTACCAGGAACGTCTCGCGCTGATCGCGCTGGATCAGATCGGAAAGCCATCCATCGCTGGGGACAAGAGCATCGCCGAACTGGCGGCTGCTGCCTGGGCGGGAGTGGCCTAGATGACCCCTGTCACATCACCGGAAATCAGCGACAAGATCGCCGCGCTCGATATCCTTGTGCAAGAACTTGGTGCCGAGTTCGACAAGACGGCCGGCGAGGCGGTCGCGGGCGTCGACGGTGCAGGCAGGAAGGCTGCGGAGATCAACCAGCGCATTGAACGCCTGGGCGTGGACCGCTTGATCCTCTCCCGCGCCCTGGAACGCGCACGGGCAACCGAAGCCGCCGCCCGTGAAGCAAAGGCGGAGGCGGCGCGGCGCAGTCACTTCGAAGCGGCCAGGGGCCACGCTGCGCGCCTTCTAGCAGCTGCATCGCGCATCGACGCTGCAATTGCCGAGATCACAGCGGCGTTGCCCGAATTGAGCGAAGCGGAATTGTCCGTGCGCCTGAGCCTCAGCCGCGCCCAGCATCCGCTGACTGGCGCTGTCATCGGACAGATGGGGTTGCCGCTCATGGTGGTCGACAAGCTCAACAGGCTCGCCGATGGCAGAGCGCGTTTAAACGGCCCAGGCAAATCAATCGCTGGGACGGCGGCTTTCGCCTGGAGCTTCTTGGTCAACGACAACGAGGAGGCCGCGTGATGGCTGAGATCGACGCGGCAAGCATCCTGTTCCCCAACGATGTGCCGTCGAAGCCGACCCAGGCACCCGACTGGTATCAGGCCCAGCGCAGCGCTGCCGAACAGCGCCTTAGCGGCGGCACGCATGACAAGACTGATG
>NZ_RZRX01000389.1:0-3949 GCF_003997405.1 Mesorhizobium sp. M2A.F.Ca.ET.042.01.1.1 | reverse complement strand
GCCTATTACAACGTGCTGTTCGACCGCTGTTCGGACGTGGCCTTCGAGATGATGGGCATGGGGCCGAACTACGCCAGGGATCGCCGCCTCACCATCTACACGGCGGAAGTTCATGTCTGCTATGTCCAGGAGCTGCACCTCGACCACAAGGTGAAGGTCTCGTTCCAGCTTATCGACCACGACGAGAAGCGGCTCAGGGCCTATCAGGAAATCCGCCATGTCGACGGCTGGTTGGCAGCGACCTCCGAGCAGCTTGCGCTGCATGTCGACATGGCCGGGCCTAGGGTCGCCCCATTTCCGGCCGACGTGATGGCGAAGGTCGAAGCCATGCGCGCCGCCCATGCGGGCCTGCCAATGCCGGAGCGCGCCGGGCGCTCGATCGGCATCAAGCGCAAGAGCGCTTGAAAACCAGCGCGCCCGCGTTAACCTTACCAAGGTTTTAACGTGAACAAGTCGCTTGAGTCCGTTGAACGACTCAGCGACGCGTTTGAAAACCGCCCTACCGGGTTTGCGCGCGGGCGGCTGGCGGAATGCGGTGCGAGGACAGTGCATGAAAACCGATATCAAGGTCGAGGTGGAGCGCTTGGCGGCCGATCCACGCATCACCGACTATGATTTCTGGCGATCGCTGAAGAACGTCGACAACGAGATCTTCCACATCGCCAACAACAACGAACCCATCCCGTTCGACATGATCCGCTGGCGCGCGATTCTGACCCAGGCGCGCATGCGGCGCGGCCACGCCTGATTCGTCCCCCGTCACTTTTGCCTGAACCCGCCCAGCGGCGAGCGCGGCTCGACCGGTGACGATTGGATGATGGCCGTGTTGGTCATTGCGTAAGGGATGATCCGGTCGATCACCCGCTCGAGCTCGCTCACCGAGCCGACATGCGCCAGCGCGATGAAGCAGTCCTCACCGGTCACGCGGTCGCATTGCGCGATCTCCGGTAGCTCGCGGATGATGTCCGCCACGACGGAAAGCTGTCCCGGAACCGGCCTGATCCTGAGCCATGCCGACAGCTTCAGCCCGAGCGCGGCCGGATTGATCCTGACCGTATAGGCCTCGATCACGCCGTTCTCCTGCAGCTTGCGGATGCGCTCCGCCACGCTCGGCGCCGACAGCCCGACCGCGCGCGCCAGTTCCGCCGTGCTGATGCGCGCGTCCTTTTCCAGGAGCCGCAGGATCTTCAGGTCCACAGCGTCCAGCTCGGCATCTTCATTTCGAAGGTTTTTCAGTTTCTTTACCTTCCATTGGAGGTGAGAAGGACAGAAGGCACGCCGATTGCACATGTAAGTCGCGCATTTCGCCTGCGATAATGCGCCCATGACCAGCCAAACGCAAACTCCAGCTGCAAACCGGGCCGCCGGCAGAACCGACGCCCCGCGCTCAGTCGTTGCCGGCCCTGCCCTCGGCGGATTGGCCAATGCGCTGCCGCCGCATGTCTGGTTCTGCGTCAGCGCCGTGTTCCACTATCTCGGACCGGCTTTCGCGGTGCTGCTTTTCGACCAGCTC
Source organism: Mesorhizobium sp. M2A.F.Ca.ET.042.01.1.1 (assembly GCF_003997405.1). Classification (NCBI taxonomy): domain Bacteria; kingdom Pseudomonadati; phylum Pseudomonadota; class Alphaproteobacteria; order Hyphomicrobiales; family Phyllobacteriaceae; genus Mesorhizobium; species Mesorhizobium sp. M2A.F.Ca.ET.042.01.1.1. The sequence goes on along the minus strand of NZ_RZRX01000389.1, from coordinate 2,436 downwards.
GGCGTGCTCGGCATGGCCTGGCTGCGCATCGCCACCGCCGCTCTCATCTTCGCTCCTTTGACCAGGCCCTGGCGCGTCTTCGCGCGCGCCGACCGCGCTCAGCGACTACTTTTGCTGGCCTTCGGCGCCTGTCTGGCGATGATGAACTGCTCGTTCTATCTGGCGCTCGACCGGCTGCCGATCTCTCTGGTGGCGGCGATCGAGTTCGTCGGCACGATCGGTGTCGCGCTGGTCGGCCTGCGCAGCCCGCGCAACTTTGCCGCTCTGGCTGTCGCGGTCATCGGCACCTTGCTGCTCATCGACGTGAAATGGTCGAGCGATCCGCTTGGCCTGTTCTGGGCCTTTCTCAACGGCGCTCTGTTCGTCGGCTATATCGTGATCGGCCATCGCGTCGCCCAGGCAGGCTACGGCATTGCCGGCCTCGGCGCCGCCATGGCGATCGCCTTCCTCGTCGTGTTGCCCATCGGCTTTCGCGAAGCGCTGCCCGCCTTCTCGTCGCCGCATCTGCTTGTCGCGGCGATCGGCGTCGGCCTCTGTTCTTCGGTCATCCCCTATATCTGCGACCAGCTCGCCATGGCGAGGCTACCGCGCGCGAGCTTCGCGCTGATGCTCTCGCTCCTTCCGCTCACGGCAACGCTCATCGGAATCGTCGTGCTGCGCCAGGTGCCGAGCGTCATCGACTGCATCGGCATTGCGCTGGTCATCGGGGGCGTTGCCATGCATAAGCCGGCAGCAAATACCTGAACTGTTCGACTAGGCGAGCTTCTCCTTCAGGAACGCCACCGTCCGGCCCCAGGCGAGATCGGCGGCTTTCTTGTCGTAGCGCGCGGCCGAGGTGTCGTTGTTGAACGCGTGGTTGGCGCCCTCATAGACATAGACCTTGTATTCGACATGCGCGGCGTCGAGCGTTTTCTTGTAGGCATCGATGCCGGCATTCGTCCGGCTGTCGAGACCGGCATAGTGAAGGAGCAGCGGCGCCTTGATCTTCGCGGCATCCTGGGCCTTGGGCTGCATGCCGTAATAGGCGACGCCGGCGCTGAGATCGGGCGCATGGACGGCCAGCTGGTTCACCGCGCCGCCGCCCCAGCAGAAGCCGACCGCCCCGACCTTGCCGTTGCCGTCCTTGAGGTTCTTGAGATAGGCGACCGTCGCCACCCCGTCTGCCGCGACTTGGGCAGGGTCGAGCTTGGCGAACATGTCGCGCGCCTTATCCTCGTCGGATGGCGTGCCGCCAAGCGGCGACAGGAAGTCCGGCGCGAGCGCCACGAACCCTTCCAGCGCCACGCGTCGGGCGACATCGCGGATATGCGAGTTGAGCCCCCTGTTCTCATGGATGACGATGACGGTGCCAAGCTTGCCCTGCTGGTCGGCCGGCTTGACCAGATAGGCTTTCATCTCGCCGCTCGAGCCGGGATAGGTGATGTCCTCGCCCTTAATGCGGCCATCGTCCTCGGCGACGATCGCCGCCTTGGCGGAGTTGGCCGCCAGCATCGGCGCGATCGCGGCCGCCGCGGCGCCCGAGCCCGCCAGCCTCGTCAGCTGCTCCATAAAGCGGCGTCGGTCGAGCGTCAGATGCGTGTATTCGTCATAGGCGTCGATCATCGCCTGAGTAATAGGAGGTTGCGTGATGATGGGCTGCGTGGGCTCGGCAACGGGTTCGGTCATGGCTGTCCTCGACGTAGTGCATGTCGCCCAAAAGTGCGCAGCGCGACACGGGAATCCATTTCCGACGTGGCGCGCTTTAGGCGGGTGATCCGCAAGATAGGGTCGAGAGCTGCAGGGTCCAGTCACGGCGGGGTGACGATCCTGCGAGGGATTCCTGGCGGAGCGGTGCGCCGACAAGCCAGCCTGATTCATCACATTTTGGTCATTTCCGAAAGGCTTGATGGTGCTGTCACATTGGGACGAGAAATTGCCGGAGCCGCCTTGCCGATACGAATGACGAAAAGGGGAATGCCATGAACGTCCAGGATATCATCAACACCGTTTCCTCGAAGGCCGGCCTCGACGAGCCGACTACCGAGAAAGTCGTCGGCACCATCTTTTCCGTGCTGGAGCACGAGGCGGAAGGCACCAGCGTTTCGTCTTTCTTCGCCCAGATCCCCGGCGCCGACGCGCTGGCCCAGAAATATGACGTGATGTCCGCCGGTGCGGCCAATTCGGGCGGCGGCCTCCTGTCGTCGCTGCGAGGGGCGCTTGGCGGCGTGCTCGGCGAAAAGGCCGGCGCGCTGATCAACGGCATCGCGGCGCTCAAAGCGTCCGGCCTCGACATGGTGCAGATCCGGCAGGCCGGCGAGACCCTGATCAAGCAGGCCGAAGCCGCCGCCGGCCCCGATCTCACCAACCAGGTGCTGGACCAGGTGCCGAGCTTGAGGGGCCATCTCGGGCTTTGAAGCCCGACGCCTTCCCTCACTTGGGCAGCGTGTAGGCCATCAG
>NZ_RZRX01000388.1:0-3964 GCF_003997405.1 Mesorhizobium sp. M2A.F.Ca.ET.042.01.1.1 | reverse complement strand
GTCCACCAGGTGATGCAGCTTGAGCATATAAATATAGCCCATCGTCACCTTGCGATCGAACGGCTCGCCGGTGCGGCCGTCATAGAGCTGCGACTGACCGCTGGTGTGCAGGCCCGCCTGCTCCAGCATGGTGTTGATGTCGACCTCATGCGCGCCGTCGAACACCGGTGTCGCGATGGAGACGCCGCGGCGCATCTGCTCGCTCAGGCGAACGATGCTCTCGTCGTCATAGTCGCGGATCGGCTCGTTGCGGTCGTTGGCCGGCATGAAGCTTTCCAGCGTCTTGCGCAGCGGCTTGATGTCGCCGCCGCCCTTATACGCGTCGATCAGCTCGCCGATCTTCCTGCCCATGCCTGCGCAAGCCCAGCCCAGATGCGTTTCCAGGATCTGGCCGACATTCATGCGGCTCGGCACACCCAGCGGGTTGAGCACGATATCGGCATGCGTGCCGTCCTCGAGGAAAGGCATGTCCTCGACCGGAACGATGCGCGACACGACACCCTTGTTGCCGTGACGGCCGGCCATCTTGTCGCCCGGCTGCATCTTGCGCTTCACCGCCACGAAGACCTTGACCATCTTCATGACGCCCGGAGGCATTTCGTCGCCGCGCTGCACCTTCTCGACCTTGTCCATGAAGCGCTGCTCGAGCGCCTTCTTGGACTCGTCGTACTGGCCGCGCAGAGCCTCGAGCTCGCCCTGGAGTTTCTCGTTCTCCACGGCGAACTGCCACCACTGCGAACGCGGATACTCGTCGAGCGTGTCCTTCGACAGCTTTGAGCCCTTCTTGAAGCCCTTCGGCCCGGCGATCGCTTCCTTGCCGACCAGCGTGTCGGAAAGACGCGCGTAGACGTTGCGGTCGAGGATCGCCTGCTCGTCGTCGCGGTCCTTGGCCAGACGCTCGATCTCCTCGCGCTCGATCGCCATCGCGCGCTCGTCCTTCTCCACGCCGTGGCGGTTGAACACGCGCACTTCGACGACCGTGCCGAAGGTGCCCGGAGGCATGCGCATGGAGGTGTCGCGAACGTCAGAGGCCTTTTCGCCGAAGATGGCACGCAGAAGCTTCTCTTCCGGCGTCATCGGGCTTTCGCCCTTCGGTGTGATCTTGCCAACCAGGATATCGCCCGGCTGCACTTCGGCGCCGATATAGACGATGCCTGCCTCGTCGAGGTTCTTCAGCGCCTCTTCCGAAACGTTCGGAATGTCGCGCGTGATTTCCTCCGGCCCGAGCTTGGTGTCGCGCGCCATGACCTCGAACTCCTCGATGTGGATCGAGGTGAAGACGTCGTCGGCCACGATGCGCTCGGAGAGCAGGATCGAGTCCTCGTAGTTGTAGCCGTTCCACGGCATGAACGCGACCAGCACGTTGCGGCCGAGCGCCAGATCGCCGAGCTCGGTCGACGGACCGTCGGCGATGATGTCGCCCTTGTTGACGCGGTCGCCCATGCGCACCAGCGGACGCTGGTTGATGCAGGTGTTCTGGTTCGAACGCTGGAACTTCATCAGCCGGTAGATGTCGACGCCCGACTTGCCGGGATCGAGATCTTCCGTGGCGCGGATGACGATACGGGTCGCGTCCACCTGATCGACCACGCCGCCGCGGCGGGCGCCGATGGCAGCACCAGAGTCACGGGCAACGACCGGCTCCATGCCGGTACCGACGAACGGCGCCTCGGCGCGCACCAGCGGCACGGCCTGACGCTGCATGTTCGAGCCCATCAGCGCGCGGTTGGCGTCGTCGTTCTCGAGGAACGGGATGAGCGCTGCCGCGACAGACACCATCTGCTTCGGCGAGACGTCCATCAGGTCGACGTTCTCGCGCGGCGCCATCATCACTTCGCCGGCGTTACGGCAAATGACGAACTCGTCGACGAAGCTGCCGTTCTTGTCGAGCTCGGCGTTGGCCTGCGCGACATAGTGCTTGGCCTCTTCCATCGCCGACAGGTAGACAACCTCGTTGGTCAGCTTGCCGTTCACGATCTTGCGGTACGGGCTTTCGATGAAGCCGTACTTGTTGACGCGCGCGAAAGTGGCCAGCGAGTTGATCAGACCGATATTCGGGCCTTCCGGCGTCTCGATCGGGCAGATGCGGCCGTAATGCGTCGGGTGCACGTCGCGCACCTCGAAGCCGGCGCGCTCGCGGGTCAGACCGCCCGGTCCAAGCGCCGAGAGGCGACGCTTGTGGGTGATCTCCGACAGCGGGTTGGTCTGGTCCATGAACTGCGACAGCTGCGAGGAGCCGAAGAACTCGCGCACGGCCGCCGCCGCCGGCTTGGCGTTGATCAGGTCCTGCGGCATGACCGTGTCGATCTCGATCGAGGACATGCGTTCCTTGATCGCGCGCTCCATGCGCAGCAGGCCGACGCGGTACTGGTTCTCCATGAGCTCGCCGACCGAGCGCACGCGGCGGTTGCCGAGATTGTCGATGTCGTCGATCTCGCCCTTGCCGTCGCGCAGCTCGACCAGCGTCTTGACCACGGCCAGGATGTCTTCCTTGCGCAGCACGCGCACGGTATCCTCGGCCTTGAGCTCGAGGCGCATGTTCATCTTGACGCGGCCGACGGCCGACAGGTCATAGCGCTCGCTGTCGAAGAACAGCGAGTTGAACATGGCTTCGGCGGTCTCGAGAGTCGGCGGCTCGCCCGGGCGCATGACGCGGTAGATGTCGAACAGCGCGTCCTGGCGGCTCTCGTTCTTGTCGACGGCAAGCGTGTTGCGGATGTAGGCGCCGACATTGACGTGGTCGATGTCCAGGATCTGGATCTCTTCCTCGCCGGTGCCGAGCAGCACCTTCAGCGTCTTGTCGTCGATCTCGTCGCCGGCTTCGAGGAATATCTCGCCGGTGGCGTAGTTGACGATGTCCTCGGCAAGGTAGTTGCCGAGCAGGTCCTCGTCGGTCGCCTTGATGGCCTTGAGGCCCTTCTCGCCGAGCTGGCGGGCCTGGCGCGCGGTGATCTTCTTGCCGGCCTCGACAACGACTTCGCCCGTGTCGGCGTCGACCAGGTCGCCGACAGCCTTGAGGCCGCGGAACCGCTCGACATTGAACGGAATGCGCCAGTGGTCGCCGGAGCGCTTGTAGGTGATCTTGTTGTAGAAGGTCGACAGGATCTCCTCGCCGTCCATGCCGAGCGCCATCAGCAGCGACGTCACCGGGATCTTGCGGCGGCGGTCGATACGGGCGTGCACGACGTCCTTGCTATCGAACTCGATGTCGAGCCACGAACCGCGATAGGGGATGACGCGCGCAGCAAACAGCAGCTTGCCCGACGAGTGCGACTTGCCCTTGTCATGGTCGAAGAAGACGCCCGGCGAGCGGTGCATCTGCGAGACGATGACGCGCTCGGTGCCGTTGACGATGAAGGTGCCGTTCGACGTCATGAGCGGCATGTCGCCCATATAGACGTCCTGCTCCTTGATGTCCTTGATCGACTTCGCGCCGGTATCTTCGTCGATATCGAACACGATGAGGCGCAGCGTCACCTTGAGCGGCGCAGCATAAGTCAGATCGCGCTGACGGCATTCGTCAACGTCGAATTTCGGTGCCTCGAACTCATACTTCACGAACTCCAGCATGGAGGAGCCGGAAAAGTCGGAGATCGGGAAGACCGACTTGAAAACGGCCTGCAGCCCTTCGTCCGGACGGCCGCCCTTGGGCTCGTCCACCATCAGGAACTGGTCATAGGATGCCTTCTGAACCTCGATCAGGTTCGGCATCTCCGCAACTTCCGGGATCTTTCCGAAGAACTTGCGTACGCGTCTGCGGCCATTGAAAGTCTGGGTCTGGGCCATCGTCGCTCCTTAGCTCTAAACTCGGGACGAACCTCGCCGCGGCTCGCCTTGCACCAACGGGCCGCCTCGGCGGCTGCCCCTATCTGTTTTCCGGCCTCCCTTGCCAACAGCTTGGCGGGTACCGGCTAAAACGGGAGAAAACCCGTTTCCGGAAGGGCGCTTTTCGGCCCTCAGGAAA
>NZ_RZRX01000387.1:0-3975 GCF_003997405.1 Mesorhizobium sp. M2A.F.Ca.ET.042.01.1.1 | reverse complement strand
TCTTCACGGCGTTGATGATGCGGGTGAAATCCTCGGCCCCTGCGATGACGAGGACGACGATTTCGACGGCAAGCTCAATCGCATGATCATGGTTGTCGATGATGCCGGCCGCTGCATCGGCTGCGGAGCCTGCGGCCGCGTCTGCCCCAAGAACTGCCAGACGCATGTTGCGGCCGACGAGCTCGCAACATGATCTGGCGAAAACCAGGGGAGCGGCGTGCACTTCATCTTTTTGTCGGCTCGTGGGGCTGGTCCTGTGCAGCAATGCGTCGATGGTTTACTTCGCTTTGGATTCGCTCCGTGTGGCAGTCGTCACGACGCTGGCCTGTTCGCTGCTGCTTCAGGCCGGCTCCTTCGGCCGCGTGCTCTTTCTGATCTGGCAGTCCTCTAGCCGCGCTCGTGGAACTCGCCACAGGGGCCAGCATGCCGATGGTTACAGGAAAGCTCGGGTACCAGTCGTCTGACTCTGATCAACTGCGGAATGCAATTTTCAGCTGTGTCCCGGCTTGGTCGAATGCCCAGCATGTGCTGCTGCTTTGATGCGCGGATGACAGGATCAGTGCTCAGACCCACACCAATTTTGGTCACCCTCTGATGACTGAGCTGATCGTATAGGGAATCTGTGTTCGGCTAACACGCGACCATACCCCTGGGCTGACCGGTGCGTAGCCGGTTCAGGTACTTTTTTGCTGGAGATAGCATGCTGGAAAAATTCGAACGTTATCCGCTCACCTTTGGACCCACGCCGATCGAGAGGCTCGACCGCCTCGGCAAGCATCTGGGCGACAAGGTGGAAATCTACGTCAAACGCGAGGACTGCAACTCCGGTCTCGCGTTCGGCGGAAACAAGCTGCGCAAGCTCGAATACATTGTGCCCGACGCGATCGCGTCAGATGCCGATACGCTCGTCACAATCGGTGGCGTGCAGTCCAACCATACGCGCATGGTCGCTGCGGTCGCCGCCAAGATCGGCATGAAATGCCTCCTGGTCCAGGAGAGCTGGGTCCCACATGATGATGCTGTCTACGACCGGGTCGGCAATATCCTCTTGAGCCGCATCATGGGGGCAGAGGTGCGCCTGGTTGACGAGGGCTTTGACATCGGCATCCGCCGCAGCTGGGAAAAGGCACTTTATGAAGTCAAGGCAAGGGGCGGCAGGCCATATGCGATACCTGCCGGCGCCTCTGTCCACAAATACGGCGGCCTGGGCTATGTGGGGTTCGCTGAGGAGGTGCGTGCCCAGGAAGAGCAGCTTGGGTTTGCCTTCGACTATATCGTCGTCTGTACGGTGACTGGTTCAACCCACGGCGGCATGCTCGTCGGGTTCGCCAAGGATGGTCGACAGCGCAATGTGATCGGTATCGATGCCTCCGCCATGCCCGCCAAGACCAAGGCGCAGGTGCTCGGCATCGCCCAAAATACAGCGAAGCTCGTCCACCTCGGAGCGGAAATTGTCGAGGCAGACGTGGTGTTGTTCATGGACTACGCGTACCCGGGTTATGGCGTTCCATCGGAGGAAACCAAAGAGGCAATCCGTTTGTGCGCGCGGCTCGAGGGCATGATTACGGACCCCGTTTACGAGGGCAAATCGATGCAAGGGATGATCGACCTCGTCCAGAGGGGCTTCTTTCCACAGGGATCGAGGGTCCTCTACGCACATCTAGGCGGCGCGCCGGCGATCAACGGGTACGGCTACACCTTTCGCAACGGCTGACGTTCGGCAGTCTGCGATTCCGCGGTCGCGCTCGAACGTGGGTAGGTAGCGTCGTTCGAGCGCTTGGCTGGAGAAGTGGAGGCAGCGACGGGCATCCACTAATTGGTACCATTACGTGCTGTCGGGGCTCAACGCCACGCGCATTGAGCGCATGCCGCCGTTGGCAACCGCGAGGCGAATTTTGACTCCGGGGCAAGAATCCACACGCGGCGGTGGCGGCACGAGGACCAAGCCGGCGAGTTCGCGCTTTCGAACTGGCGCCAAACTGCCACTGCTCGAGGACCGAGGCCAGTCTAAATCACAGGCGAGCCGTCCAAGCTCTCAAGAGATAGGGCGAAACCCGACAGCGGCAGAAGACATGTCGGGTTCACGACAATCGGCCGCATTTAGCCTCGTGGAGAATTTCAAAGCATTTCCCGCCGCTTACCGGAGCTGAGGGAATTGGCACCTCCGTTGCAGCTTGATGTGCGGCAACACGGTGAGAGCTTCGCTGAAGCAAGCCAGAGGGAGCGATGCCCTCGAGACCGTGTCCGATTTTGACGGGAAAATATTCCGCGACAAAAGAGACGAAAGGTGTGGAATGACTTTGGACACCAAGATGGAACTGCGTATGGGGTCCCCGGCTCCTGCGATCAAAGTGGAGAACTGGCTGCGTGGCGAGCCCCTCACGAACTTTCGGCCCGGCAAGGTCTACCTCGTTGAGTTTTGGGCGACTTGGTGCGGACCATGTGTCGACGCCATGCCCCATTTGATCGAACTGCAGGAGAAATATGAAGGCAGCGGATTTGAGGCGGTCGGAGTTGCCGCCTGCGAACAGGGTCCTACCGCAGACGAGGCGCGGACCAACGTGGATGCCTGGCTGACCGAGAAGTTCCCGAATCTGAATTATCGTATCGGGTTCGATTACATTGGCGAAATGAACAAGCTCTGGATGGATCCCAGCTCTTCGATTGGGATTCCCACCTCGTTCGTGGTCGACCGCGACGGCCACATCGCTTTTATCGGCCACCCGGCGGAACTCGATGACGTTTTGCCGAAAGTCCTTAACGGCAGCTGGCGCAGCAGCTATGAAGCGAAAGCCGCCGATGCAAAGCGCATCGCGCATAACCAACTTGCAGCGCGCGAAATGTCGCTTACCGGGCCGATATACGCCAAACTTGAGCCGGCGATGCAGGCCGAGAATTGGACGGCGGCGCTCTTGGCCATCGAAGAAGGCCTCGCCTTGATGCCAGACTCTTTTGATTTTCGGCAGATTCATGCGGATCTTCTGCTTCACAAGCTGCGCGACATCAAGACCGGCATGCCGGTCATGCGAGAATTGGTCGAGGACGCGATCGACAAAACGTCCGACGCGGTGTCGTGGATGGCCTTGGCCCTCAACCAACTCTTCGATCCCACGATGGACAATTCCCATCTTCCGCGCGCGGAGCGCTTTGCGATGGGCAACGAGCTCTCGGAACAGATACTGGCACTCAATCCCCCGAACGGCGATGGCCCGTTTAAATACCGCCGGTACCTCCCGGTAGCTCAGTATTATTACGAGAGCGGCAACAAAGATCGCGCAATCGAGTTGATCGAGGTGGCACTGAAATCGGTGGACCGGCTGGGGCCAATTCCGGACCACACCAAACAGTACTATCTTACCCCATTGCTCGAAGCACTGGCCAACTACACGGGTGAGCCTGCCTGTCACGCGGATCTTTGTGTGGCTCCGCAAAAGAAGGCACCCGAAACTCAAAACGCAGTCACTTCCTGAGCAAGAATCGCGAAGGGACTGACAATTGGAATTGAACACTGGCCAATCCGCCCATCGAAGCTCTCTTCGCAGCAAGTATGTCGATGCAGCAGGGCGGCGGCTTGCGGCAGGTTGGATTTCAATTGCGTTGACCACCGGTCGGATCGCGGCGCAGACGATGTGCGCCGCGAATTCGCGCCGCAGGTCTCGCACTCGTGGACATGTCGAGGTCGGCCACGGGGCACTCTTGGGGTTGGCCCGCCCAAGCCATTCGTCGGCCACGCAAGCGGACCCGGAGTGGGCATCGCAGGAAAAGGAAATCGTACCTCGAAGACGAAGACTGAAATGACGAACAACGAAATTCCTCCGGTTGGCCCTGCTGTCAACAATGACGAAGAAGCCCTTGCTTCCCCGTTCGTCAAATGCCTCCTGCGGCTCATTCGTACTCAGGATTCCTTCGGCTTATGGGAAGGCCATTCGGATGCCGAGCTGCTGGCCGAGTTCATCATCACCAAGCAACAGCAAC
>NZ_RZRX01000386.1:0-3987 GCF_003997405.1 Mesorhizobium sp. M2A.F.Ca.ET.042.01.1.1 | reverse complement strand
CAGCCTCGATGACCGCCTTGTTGCGTCCGGTCACAAAGATGAAATGCTCGATGCCGGCCTCGGCACGCGGTTCCTTCCGGCCACCAAGGCCATCCCGAAGGAGATGCTGACCGTCGTCGATCGGCCTGTCATCCAATATGTGGTCGACGAGGCGCGCGAGGCCGGCATCGAGCATTTCATCTTTGTGACCGGACGCAACAAGGCGGTCATCGAGGACCATTTCGACGTCCAGTTCGAGCTCTATGACACGCTCGCCCAGCGCGGCAAGGACGACCAGCTCGCCCGACTGCAGCGGCTGCAGCCGGCGCCGGGACAGACGAGCTTCACGCGCCAGCAGGTGCCGATGGGCCTCGGCCACGCCGTCTGGTGCGCTCGCGAGCTGGTCGGCGACGAGCCCTTCGCGCTGCTGCTGCCGGACATGATCATGCAGTCGGAAAAGAGCTGCATGAAGGGCATGGTCGAGCTTTATGAGGAGACCGGCAACAACATCATCGCCGTGCAGGAATGCGATCCGGCGGAAGCGCATAAATACGGCATTGTCGGGCGCGGCGAGGACACGCATCACGGCTTCCGCATCACCGGCATGGTGGAGAAGCCGAAGCAGGGCACCGCGCCCTCCAATCTCTTCATCAACGGCCGCTACATCCTGCAGCCGGAAATCTTCGGCATCCTGGAAAGCCAGGAACGCGGCGCCGGCAACGAGATCCAGCTGACCGACGCGATGCTGAAGCTTGAGAAGAAGCAGCCCTTCTACGGCTATCACTACAAGGGCCGCACCTTCGACTGCGGCTCGCCGGAAGGGTTCGTCGAGGCTAATGTCGCCTTCGCGCTGTGGCGCAGCGACATGAACGCAAGCATGGCCGGCGTCATCCGCACGCTGCTGGACGAGGTGCGGCCGGCGGAACGCCGCGGCGTGGGGTTCTAGCCTCTCGGAGCCCTGAATCTCGGCATGGGCTTGGGCCCATTGCCGCTACTCTTCAGCGCTGGACCTTCAGACCGAGATAGACGCTGTTGGCCGTGTAGTCGCGTCCGGGCAGGTTGCTGGTCAGCTTCTCCGTCCGCACCCTCGTGGTGAGGCCGGCATAGCGATTGAGCCACCAGGTCAGTCCGGCCTCGGCGCTCAGGATCAGGTCGTGGCCGTCGGAACCGGTATAGTCGCGCCAATCGAGGCCAAGCGCCGAGTTCGCCGTCAGGTTGGCGCGGATCTGGCGCTCGCCGGTCAAACGGCCGGAATAGAGTATATCGCCGCTCTGGCCGGCCGTCGTTGTCGTCTCGACGTTGGTCTTGCCGGTGAGGCCGATGATGGTGCCGCGCTCGGGTGACCATTTGAGGTCGGCGTTGATGCTCGGCCCTGCCACCGCCGGCAGGCGGCTGTCGTCGATCGCCTCGCGCAGCCAGCCGACGGAGAATTCGCCTGAAAGCTTCTCGCCCATGTCGAGCTCGAGGCCGGCACGCGCTCCGATCCGCTTCGAGGAGCGCTCAAAACCTTCCGTATCGAGACGCTGATCGTAGACTCTGCGGCCGAGCTCGACCTCCGTGAAGGGCGTCAGCGCCGGCGAGATCTGGTATCCCGTGCGCAAGGTGGCCGTGTAGAGTGTGTTGTCGCGATCCTTCTGTGAAACGGTGGTGCCGTTGGAGAGCTCGGCATTGCCGTAGAAATCATGCGAGACCACGCCGGTCAGTGCATAGCGCATCTTGCCGACACTTTTTTCGATGCCCAAGCTGCCGTCCACGGTCTGGCGCAGCGGCTGCTGGGTGACACCGGCGATCGCATCCGGCGAGGAGGCCGATTCCGGCGCTGCCTCGTAGCCGAGCTTGGCGATGGCGCGCAGCTCGTTGTCGAGATCGACATTGAGCTGGCCCTCGATGCGGCCCTGCGCGTCGTTGATCTTTTGGCCCGAGACGGTGTTGCGGAACTGGCCGTAGCCGGTGATCAGAGCCGAATTCTCGCGCCAGTCGGAGGTCGCAGTGAAACGCAGCGCTGTCTCCGACAGGACGGCCGATTTGCCGGTGCTGCTGGAATCGGCGTTCGAGGTCGCGGTGAAGCCTTGCTCCAGCGTCGGCCGGAAGACAAAGGTGCCGATCCTGACGCCGGGAGCTGCGAAGGGATCTTCCTCCGGCTTGACCTTCTGTCCATCGATCGATCCGGTGCGCTCCTGGCCCGGGTCGAGCTTCTGCTTGTCGACGCTGTCGATGGTGACGGCGCGGCGGTTGCCGCCGTCGTCGGCAGTGGCTGCAGCATCGGCCTGATCACCGGTGGCGGCGGTTGCGGCGGTGGTTGTGTTGTCGGTTGCCTCGCCCGCCTTCTTCTTGGTCTTTTTCTTATCGGCGGTCTTGGTGCTGGCCTTCGTGTCGGCCTTGGCGTCCTGCGTGCGCTGCCTTGCCGTCGAAGGCCGGCGCGGCTTTGCCGGCGCCGTCGTGTCGGCCAGCGGGTCGTTGGCTGCCGGCGGCTGGTCGAAGATGCTGTCCGACGCACCAGCCGTCTGGTCGTCATCCGGAACCGCGCCGGGGCTTGCCGGCTGATAGGTTGTCGGCGCCGTGTCTTGGGCGGCGGCGGGAGCGTTCTGATCCTGCGCCCCTTGCCCCCGCAACTGCCTGGCCTTGCGCTGCTGGTCGGCAAGTATGGCCGATTCGGAAACCTCGCCGCGCAGCTCGGTTTCCTGCGAAAATGCCGGCGCCGGACGCAGCAAGGCAAGCGCGCTTGCCGTCAGCAGCAGTGCTGCAACGGCAATGCCCTTCCGACCGATTTTCGTTTCAGGCTGGCCCCCGGACATCGTCACCACTGCTTGCGCGGCGCGGTTGCGCCATACTTACCGAACCGTAAATGCGGATGGTTAACGGAGGGTTGAGACTGACTGCCTGGGTTGCCCGCAAACGAGGGCAAACGGCAATTCCGTTGGACAGGCGGGCGACATGGCGCTAATGGCTTCTGCCATGCATGCGGGGTCCCCAGAAAGAAAGCAGCCGGACAGGCAGGCTGCGATCGAATCGGCGCTGAGAACGGTGGCGACGGAGCAGGCCGGTGTGGCGGCCCTGGCCGCCGGGCTGGCAGACGGACTGGCCGAGCCCTTTGCGGCGGCCATCGACCTGATTTCGCGGATCGACGGCCGCGTCATCGTCACCGGCGTCGGCAAGAGCGGCCATATCGGCTCCAAGATTGCCGCCACGCTTGCCTCGACCGGCACGCCCGCCTTTTTCGTCCATTCGGCGGAGGCCAATCACGGCGATCTTGGCATGATCGCCCGTGACGACGCCATCATCGCCATGTCGTGGTCGGGCGAAACCAAGGAACTGATGGGCATCGTCGCCTATTCCAGGCGCTTTTCCATTCCCCTGATCGCCATCACTTCGGGCGAGAACTCTGCACTGGCGCGAGCGGCGGACGTGGTCTTGCTGCTGCCGATCGTGCCGGAGGCCTGTCCGCACGGGCTGGCGCCGACGACGTCGACGCTTCTGCAACTCGTCATGGGCGATGCGCTGGCGATCGCGTTGCTCGAGGCGCGCGGCTTCACATCCGATCACTTCCGAACCTTGCACCCCGGCGGGCAGCTTGGCGCCAATCTGACCCTGGTTTCGGAGATCATGCGGACCGGCGATCAGGTGCCGCTTGCTTTTCTCGGCACCAAGATGCCGGAAGCGGTGATGACGCTCTCGCAAAAGAAAGTCGGTTGCGTCTGCATCGTCGATGCGAGCGGCAAACTGGTCGGGATCGTCACCGACGGCGACGTCGCACGCAATCTGCATCGCAATCTGGCCGACGTCACCGTCGACGAGGTGATGACCCGCACGCCAAAGACGATCGATCCGCAGACGCTGGCGGGCACGGCGATCGCCATGCTCAACGAGCACAATATCGGCGCGCTGGTCGTGATCAAAAACAAAATGCCGGTGGGCGTGGTTCACTTCCACGACCTGCTGCGCATCGGCGCAGCTTAACGCGAGAGACTTCAGGCCGAATCGGCCCGATATTTTGATCTGTCTCGGCTC
>NZ_RZRX01000385.1:0-3992 GCF_003997405.1 Mesorhizobium sp. M2A.F.Ca.ET.042.01.1.1 | reverse complement strand
TCGGCCTTGCGGCCAGCGCCTTCTTCGCGCCGATGATCGCGCTCACCACCGCCTGGTTCGACACCAACCGCAGCCTCGCCGTGTCGCTGGTCTCGGCCGGAATGGGCGTCGCGCCGATGACCATCTCGCCCTTCGCGCGCTGGCTGATCACCGCTTATGACTGGCGCACCGCCATGTTCGACATCGGCGTCATGGCCTGGGTGCTGCTGTTGCCCGCCGTCTTGCTGGTGCGCCAGCCGCCGGCGGCGGCCGCGGCAAGCGACGGCACGCCGGCGCCCGCCGCCGACGGTCCCGGCCTGAGCGTCGGCCAGGCGCTGCGCTCGCCGCAATTCATCGTGCTGGGGCTCACCTTCTTCGCCTGCTGCGCGGCGCATTCGGGCCCGATCTTCCACATGGTGAGCTATGCCATGTCCTGCGGTATCGCGCCGATGGCAGCGGTGTCGATCTACAGCGTCGAGGGCCTGGCCGGCCTTGGGGGACGCGTGCTCTACGGCGTGCTCGGCGACCGGCTGGGCGTGAAACCGGTGCTGGTCGCCGGGCTTGCCATCCAGGGGCTGGTGATCGCCGCGTATCTTGCCGTCGGCCGGATCGAGCAGTTCTACCTCCTGGCCGTCATCTTCGGCGCCACCTATGGCGGCGTGATGCCGCTCTACGCGGTGCTGGCGCGCGAATATTTCGGCCTGCGCATCATCGGCACGGTGCTTGGCGCCGCGACGCTGCTCTCCAGCCTCGGCATGTCGCTCGGGCCGCTCGCCGGCGGCATGATCTACGACGCCACCGCCAGCTACCACTGGCTGTTCATCGGCTCGGCGCTGATCGGCCTGGGCGCGGCCGGCATCGCCATCGCCTTCCCGCCGCAGCCCAGCCGGCAGAAGCTGCAGATGGCGTGAACGAGGCGCTGTAAATGCCAATCTCCCCTCAAAAAAGGGGAGATTGCGCATTCCAGCGCTTATCCCGGTAACACTCCTTCGAGGGCGATGATGCGCGTGTGGGCGCAGCGGAAGCGGATTTGCTTCAGCCTCTCATACTCCGGTGAGTCGTACCACGCGGTCAGCGCAGCCATGTCGGGAAACTCGATTATGACCAGACGGTGCGGCTCCCAGTCGCCCTCGAGCACTCGCGTCGTGCCGCCGCGCGCGAGATAATGCCCGCCATAGCGAGCCTCGGTTGCCGGCACCTCGCGCCGGTACTCGTCGAACATGGCCATGTCGGTGATATCGACGTCGGCAATCAGATAGGCGGCCATGCTTGTCCTCCTTCTCTTCGGCAAAGCGATTGAAGGCATTCATTTTATATTAGCTACAACTCATATTGAAGTCGGGCGGCACCAGAAACTGGACGACGCCTTCACCATGCGCACCTTGCGATGAAGAAGCATGTGATGCGGTGAGCCGGGCGCGCCCGAAATGTCAGTTGGCCAACGGCTTCACGCAGCCCCCGCCCCCGTGCGCACGGCCTCGCGCTCGCTCTCGTCGCGTTGCACCCGCTCGTCGGAGATCAGCACCACCGGGCACGGAGCTCGGCGCAGGACGGCCGTCGTCGTCTCGCCGAAGATGAGTTCCTCGCCCTGCCGCCGCGCCACACCCATGACGATCAGCGACACATTGCGGCCGGCCTGGCGGGCGATGGCGTCGGCGGCCGCGGCCCGGCTTCTGATGGCGGTCTCGATCTCGACGCCATAGCGGTCTGCGAGCGCGACGATATCCTTCAGCACCGCTTCCCGGCGGCGATGCGAGACGGTGTCGCGCGGCTCCTCGCGGACGGCGCGCGCGACATAGAGCATCTTGACCGGCGCGCCGGTGACGGCGGCAATTGCGAGCGCCAGCTCGGCGCCGCGGCGGGCAACCGCCGTGCCGTTGACCGGCACCAGTATCTTGCCCGATCCGGGGCCGAGTTTCGGCATCTGGCGACCGGCGCTCGCCGGCTTCAGCACCAGGCAGAGCGGCCCGTCGAAGGCGCCGGCGACTTCGTTCAGCCGGTGCGAGAAGCCGCCCTTGGCGGTGACGGCGCGGCCGAGCCCGACAAGCAGCATGCCGTAGCCCTTGCGCGCCTCCTTGGCGACCGCCTCGGCCGAGAGCACTTCGTGCTGGCGGCGGGTGACCGGCGCTTCCCGCACCGGCTCCTCGTCGCCCTCCTTTGCCGCCTCACGGCTGTCCTCGGCGCCCTTCTCGATTTCCTCCAGATGCAGGCCCTCGGTCGGCTCAGCATCGGTCTCGCCGCTCGAATGCAGCACCGTCGTCGGCTTGCCGGCGCCGATGACGCCGGCGAGATAGGCGGCGAAGCGGCCGACGACGCCCTCGTCGACCACGACCAGAAGCCGTTCCAGATTGGCGACGAAGCCGCGCTGATCGATCTCCTCCCGCTCCAGGCGCTTCTTCTCCTTCTCGCCGATCGGCAGGCGCCGCAGCGCCCAGCGCAACGTCGGCGGCATCGCCAGCGTGGTGATGACGGCCATGGTGAGGATCATGGTGAAGAGGTTGTGCGAGAGCACACCCATCGACAGGCCGATCGATGCGACGATGACCTCCGTGGAACCTCGCGCGTTCATGCCGCAGCCGACCGCGATGCCTTCGGCGCGGCTCATGCCGGCCGCCTCGGCGCCGATGAAGGCGCCGCCGAACTTGCCCATCGAGGCGATCACTAACAGAGCCACTGTGAGCAATGCCAGCTGCGGGTCGACCAGCACGGTGAGATCGGCCGACAAGCCGGCGACGCCGAAGAACACCGGCATGAAAAGCGCCGTGATGATTCCTCGCAGCTGCCCTTCGATGTGGCGCGACAGGATCGGCGATTCACCCACCAATATGCCGGCGACGAAAGCGCCAAGCACGGTGTGCACGCCGATCAGCTCGGTGATCAGTGCCATCACCCCCATGATGGCGAGGATGACGGTGACCACCGCATATTCCGAGCGGAACGTGTCGTTGGTCCAGCGGATGGCGTCGAAGACGATACGGCGGCCCAGCGTGAAGGAAAACGCCATGAAGAGGGCAACGCCGGCGATGGTGAAGCCCAGGCTGGCGATCTCGATCCGCCCCTTCGTGGCGATGCCGATGGTGATGGCGACGACCACCCAGCCGATCGTGTCCTCGATGATGGCCGAGGAGACGATGATCTGGCCGAGATCGCGGCGCATGAAGTTCATGTCGCGCACCACCATAGCGACGATCTTGACCGAGGAGATGGAGAGCGCCGTGCCGAGGAACAGCCCGGCGACAATGCGCTCGCCGCCGGCGGCAAGCAGTGTCTCGGGCATGAACTGGGCGGCGATTAAACCGAGCGCGAAGGGCACGGCAACGCCAGCCGCCGAGATGGAAAAGCAGGCGCGGCCGACCCGGCGCACCAGCCTCAGATCCGTCTCCATGCCGGTGAGCAGAAGCAGCATCAGAACGCCGAGCTGGGCGATGGCGTTGATCATCGATTTCTGCGTCGGATCGCCGGCGAAGACCAGCCGCTCGGCCGCCGGCCAGACCCAGCCGAGCAACGAAGGCCCGAGCAGGATGCCGCCGATCAATTGCCCCATCACCGCCGGCTGTCCCAGCGCTTCCAGCACCTCGCCGATGCCGCGGCCGACGACCAGGAGCAGGATCAACTCGGCGACGAATACACCTTCCGAGGACATGCCGGTCCTCTCGGCGGCGAAGGCGACGGCAGGCATCAAAGCGAGCGCCGCCGCTGCAAGCGCGATCCAGACCGACGGCGACCGGCGCCGATTGAGCATGTTGGACAAGATCGCCCCTCATTCCTCGCTTCGGCTTAACGGTCTGGCGCAAGGATCGGTTGCACGCCTGATAGCAGCGTTTCCTCGCCCCCATGAAATGGGGGAGAGGTGGCTCGGCGAAGCCGAGACGGAGAGGGGAGCGCCGGTTCGACCGGCAAAGGCACTTCGAAGAGGAGGGCTTCCAGCCTACTAAGCCCCCTCTCCGTCCGCTTCGCGGACACCTCTCCCCCGCTTTGCGGGGGCGAGGAAACGCTTCCCTACAATTCTATTC
>NZ_RZRX01000384.1:0-4014 GCF_003997405.1 Mesorhizobium sp. M2A.F.Ca.ET.042.01.1.1 | reverse complement strand
CATCGTCGAGGGTGACTCCGCCGGCGGCTCGGCCAAGGGCGGGCGCTCGCGCCAGAACCAGGCGATCCTGCCGCTGCGCGGCAAGATCCTCAATGTCGAGCGCGCCCGCTTCGACCGCATGCTCTCCTCCGACATGATCGGCACGCTGATCACCGCGCTCGGCACCTCGATCGGCAAGGACGAGTTCAACGCCGACAAGCTGCGCTATCACAAGATCATCCTGATGACCGACGCCGACGTCGACGGCGCCCACATCCGCACGCTGTTGCTCACCTTCTTCTTCCGGCAGATGCCGGAGCTGATCGAGCGCGGCCATCTCTACATCGCCCAGCCGCCGCTCTACAAAGTGACGCGGGGCAAGAGCTCGCAATATCTAAAGGACGAGAGCGCCTATGAGGAATATCTGATCGGCTCCGGGCTGGATGAGGCCTCGCTGGTGCTCGCCTCCGGCGAGGTGCGGACCGGGCAGGATCTGCGCAGCTCCGTCGACGACGCGCTGGCGGTGCGGCAGCTGATCAACGGCCTGCACACGCGCTACAACCGCAGCGTCGTCGAGCAGGCGGCGATCGCCGGCGCGCTCAATGCCGACGTGCTTGCCGATCTCGGCCGCGCCAACGCCATGGCCGAGCGCGTCGCGCAGCGGCTGGACATGATCGCGGAGGAGACCGAGCGCGGCTGGACCGGCCGGCTGTCGACCTCCAATGACGGCTCCGGCGGCTATGTCTTCGAGCGCACGGTGCGCGGCGTGAAGGATGTGGTGCAGCTCGATGCCGGGCTGATCGCTTCGGCCGACGCGCGCCAGCTCGACCGCTACGCGCCGCGGCTTTCGGAAGTTTATGGCGAGCAGCCGACGCTGCGCCGCAAGGAGACCTCGGAGCTTGTTTCGGGACCGCTGGCGCTGCTCAACGCGGTGTTCGCTTCCGGCCGCAAGGGCCTCACCATGCAACGCTACAAGGGCCTTGGCGAGATGAATGCGGAGCAGCTCTGGGAAACCACGCTGGACCCGAATGTGCGCTCGCTGCTGCAGGTCAAGGTCAACGACGCGACCGACGCCGACTCGCTGTTCTCGCGGCTGATGGGCGACGAGGTGGAGCCGCGGCGCGAGTTCATCCAGGACAACGCGCTGTCGGTGGCCAATCTGGATATCTGAGCGCACCTACATACTCAAAAGAAAGGCCCGGCATTTGCCGGGCCTTTCTTTTGAAGCCTGCAATCAAGCTCAATGATCCATCGCCTTGACGATTTCCTCGGTCATCTTCTTGGCGTCGCCGAGCAGCATCATGGTGCCGTCCTTGTAGAACAGCGTGTTGTCGATGCCGGCATAGCCGGAGCCGAGCGAGCGCTTGACGAAGAGGCAGGTGCGGGCCTTGTCGACGTCGAGGATCGGCATGCCGTAGATGGGGCTGCTCTTGTCGTCGCGCGCGGACGGGTTGGTGACGTCGTTGGCGCCGATGACATAGGCGACGTCGGCCTGCGCGAACTCCGAGTTGATGTCCTCGAGCTCGAACACTTCATCGTAAGGGACGTTCGCCTCCGCCAAAAGGACGTTCATGTGGCCGGGCATGCGGCCGGCGACCGGGTGGATGGCGTATTTCACCTCGACGCCGTTGGCCTTGAGCTTGTCGGCCATCTCGCGCAGCGCGTGCTGCGCCTGGGCGACCGCCATGCCGTAGCCGGGCACGATGATGACCTTCTGCGCGTTCATCATCAGATAGGCCGCGTCGTCGGCCGAGCCCTGCTTGACGGTACGCTCGATGCCGTCGTCGGCAGCGGCCGCCGTCTCACCGCCGAAGCCGCCGAGGATGACCGAGATGAAAGAGCGGTTCATGCCCTTGCACATGATGTAGGACAGGATCGCGCCGGACGAGCCGACCAGCGCGCCGGTAATGATCAGCGCCAGATTGCCGAGCGTGAAGCCAAGCGCTGCCGCCGCCCAGCCCGAATAAGAGTTCAGCATCGACACCACGACCGGCATGTCGGCGCCGCCGATCGGGATGATCAGGAGTACGCCGAGCACCAGCGAGGCGGCGACGATCAGCCAGAAGACGAGCTTGGACTCGGTGGTGACCAGAAGCACGATCAGCACCACCAGGGCGACGCCGAGGACGATGTTGATGAGGTGGCGGCCGCCGATCATGATCGGCTTGCCGGACATGCGGCCGTCGAGCTTGAGGAAGGCGATGACCGAGCCGGTGAAGGTGATGGCGCCGATGGCCACACCGAGGCTCATCTCGACCAGCGCCTGGGCGTGGATGTCGCCCGCCGTGCCGATGCCAAAACTTTCCGGCGCGTAGATGGCGGCGGCTGCCACCATGACGGCGGCAAAGCCGACGAGCGAGTGGAAGGCGGCGACCAGTTGCGGCATCGAGGTCATGGCGATGCGGCGCGCGGTGACGGCGCCGATGCCGCCGCCGATGGCGAGGCCGAGCACGATCAGGCCGAAGCGGCCGGCAGAGGGGGTCGCCAGCGCCAGCGTGGTGGCGATGGCAATGCCCATGCCGATCATGCCGTAGAGATTGCCCTGGCGGCTGGTTGTCGGATGCGAGAGCCCGCGCAGCGCTAGGATGAACAGGATGCCGGAGACAAGATAGAGGAAGGAAGCGAGATTGACGGTCACGTCACTTTTCCTTCTTCTTGTACATGGCGAGCATGCGCTGGGTGACCAGGAAGCCGCCGAAGATGTTGACCGAGACCAGCACCAGGGCGACGAAGCCGAAGCCTGCGGCGAGGCCGGAAGCGGCGATGCCGACGGCAAGCAGCGCGCCGACGACGATGACGGAAGAGATGGCGTTGGTGACGGCCATCAGCGGCGTGTGCAGCGCCGGCGTCACCGACCACACGACATAATAGCCGACGAAGATCGCCAGCACGAAGATGGCGAAGCGGAAGACGAAGGGATCGATTGCGCCGCCCGAGAGCGCATGCGCGGCGTTGCCGGCGGCCTCGGCGCCTGCAGGCGCGTTGGCAAGATCCTGCACCGCCAGCCGCACGGCGGCGGTCGCCTGGTCGAGTTGGTCGAGGGCTTTCTGCAAGGCGTCCATCACGCGGTCCCCTTAGGCTTGGCTGCGGCCTTTTTCTTCGCCGCCGGCTTCGCGTCGGCGGCTTCGGCAACCATGGTCGTCGCCGGAATGGCCGCCGGCTGGGTGCGCGGCTCCTCCGCCGCCTTGGCGAAGGCAGGATGCACGACCCGACCGCCGTCGGTCAGCATCGTCGCCTTGACCAGTTCGTCGTCGCGCTTGATGGCGAGCGTCTTGGTCGTCTTGTCGACCATCGTCTCGAGGAAGGCGTAAAGGTTCTTGGCGTAAAGCAGCGAGGCGGACGCTGCGACACGGCCCGGCACGTTGAGGTGGCCGACGATCTTGACGCCGTTCTCGGTCGTCACGACCTTGCCTGGAACCGCGCCCTCGACATTGCCGCCGCGCTCGACCGCGAGATCGACGATCACCGAGCCCGGCTTCATCGAGGCGACCATGGCGGCCGAGATCAGCTTCGGCGCCGGCCGTCCAGGGATCAGCGCGGTGGTGATGACGATGTCCTGCTTGGCGATGTGCTCGGCCGTCAGCGCCGCCTGCTTGGCCTGATATTCCTTCGACATTTCCTTGGCGTAGCCGCCGGCCGTCTCGGCCGCCTTGAACTCTTCGTCCTCGACCGCCAGGAACTTCGCGCCGAGCGACTGCACCTGCTCCTTTACCGCCGGACGAACATCGGTGGCGGTGACCACGGCGCCGAGGCGGCGCGCCGTGGCGATCGCCTGCAGGCCGGCGACGCCGACGCCCATGATGAAGGTTTTCGCCGCCGGCACGGTGCCAGCCGCGGTCATCATCATCGGCAATGCGCGGTCATATTCGGCCGCGGCGTCGATCACCGCCTGGTAGCCGGCAAGGTTGGCCTGCGAGGACAGCACGTCCATCACCTGCGCGCGGGTGATGCGCGGCATGAATTCCATGGAAAAGGCAGTGATGCCGGCCTTGGCCATGGCGGCCACCGCGGCATCGTTGCCATAGGGGTCCATGA
>NZ_RZRX01000383.1:0-4027 GCF_003997405.1 Mesorhizobium sp. M2A.F.Ca.ET.042.01.1.1 | reverse complement strand
GTAATAGGCCATGTTGAGGTGGCCGTTATAGTCGATCCAGTCCTTTTCGATGTCCATCGGGTCGGAAATGAAGGGGGCGGGGATGGTCATCTGATTTTCCTTGATCGTCGCTGGACAGGGCGTGGCGGGTGAGGTTCTCTTTGTTCCGGCGCAATTCCGGACGGAAAACCGCTTCACACTTTTCCTGGAATTGCTTTAGGCATCATCCATAGCTGCATATCAAGAGTGGCCGCTGGTCCATTCGCGGAGGAATTCATGGCTTTGAGCGACCTCAATCCCGTCGAACGCAACGAGGAAGGCATTGCCGCGGTGCTCGGCATCCTCAAGCAGCGCTTCGGCGAGCGCTTCCAGACCGGCGAGGCGATACGCGGCCAGCACGCGCACACCACCACCTATATCCCGACCCAGGCGCCGGACGGCGTCGCCTTCGTCGAGACGACCGAGGATGTGCAGGAGATCGTGCGCGCCTGCGCTGCCCACCGCGTGCCGGTGATCGCCTTCGGCGTAGGCTCCTCGCTCGAGGGCCACACCAATGCGCCGGGCGGCGGTATTTCCATCGACACCTCGCGCATGAACCGGATCCTCGCCGTCAATCCGCAGGATCTCGACTGCACGGTCGAGCCCGGCGTGACGCGCGAGGACCTCAACAGGCATCTGCGCGACACCGGCCTGTTCTTCCCGATCGATCCGGGCGCGAATGCTTCGCTGGGCGGCATGGCGGCGACCAGGGCTTCCGGCACCAACGCGGTGCGCTACGGGACGATGCGCGAAAACGTGCTGTCGCTGACCGCGGTCATGGCCGACGGCGAGACGGTGACGACCGGCAAGCGGGCGAAGAAAAGCTCGGCTGGCTACGACCTGACCCGGCTCCTGGTCGGCTCGGAAGGCACGCTCGGCATCATCACCTCGCTGACGCTCCGGCTGCAGGGCATTCCGCAGGCGATCTCCGGCGGCGTGTGCCCCTTTCCGAGCTTGGAGGCGGCCTGCAACACGGTGATTGCGACCATTCAGATGGGCATTCCGGTGGCGCGCATCGAGCTGGTCAACGCGCTGCAGATGCGGGCGATGAAGAACTATTCCAAGCTCGACTATCCGGAAAGTCCGTGCCTGTTCGTCGAGTTCCACGGCAGCGACGCGGGCGTGGCCGAACAGGCCGAGACCTTCGGCATGATCGCCGGGGAGAATGGCGGCGGGCCGTTCTTGTGGACCAGCGTCGCGGAAGAGCGGACAAAGCTCTGGAAGGCGCGGCACGACGCCTACTGGTCGTCGCTGACGCTGCGCCCCGGCGCCAAGGGGCTGTCGACCGATGTCTGCGTGCCGATCTCGCGGCTTGCCGAGTGCGTCACCGAAACCGAGGCCGATATAGCCGAGATGGGGCTTATCGCCCCGATCGTCGGCCATGCCGGCGACGGGAATTTCCACGTGCTGGTGCTGATGGATGTCGACAACCCGGCCGAGATCGCGCTGGCGGAAAAATTCGTCGCCAGGCTCAACATGCGGGCGATCGCCATGGAAGGAACCTGCACCGGCGAGCACGGCATCGGCCAGGGCAAGGTCGGTTTCCTGCGGCATGAGCTAGGCCATGGCGTCGATGTCATGCGCACGATCAAGCAGGCGCTCGACCCGCTCAACATCATGAACCCGGGCAAGATTCTGCCGGCGGCGGGGTAACGCGCCGCCCAGGTCTATTCCTGAACGCCTTCGACCAGCTTCTGCAGCATGGGCCGCGTCGGCGCGAAGAAGGTCGTGCCGGTGTGCGGGGTGGAGAAGTCGAGCAACCGGTCATAGGCGCCGGGCGGCTCGCCGACATACATGCGCTGCAGCATCTTTTCGATCACCCACAGATAGCGCGTGTAGCCGATGAAATAGGTGCCGAACTCGTTCTGTCCGGGACGGCCGAACGGCATGTTGTCGCGCAGGATGTCGTATTCATTGCCGGCGTCGTCCTCGATCGTGGCCAGGGACTTGTGCGACTTGCGCGGCTTGTCGTCGTCATCAATCTCGATGTTGTCGATCTTGGTGCGGCCGATGATTTCCTCCTGGACATGGGTCGGCGTTTCTTTCCAGGCCGCCATGTTGTGCAGGTATTTCTGCACGACGACGTAGCTGCCGCCGGCAAAGTCGCCGTCCTCGTCGCCGACCAAGGCGGAGGCCGGCAGGTCGAGGCCGGTCGGATTGGCCGTGCCGTCGACAAAGCCGAGCAGGTCGCGCGCGTCGAAATAACGGAAACCGGAGACCTCGTCGACGACGGTCACGCTGCGGCCAAGGGCGTCCAGCAGGATGCGCTCGAGCTCGAAGCACATGTCGGGCCGCTCGGCACGGATGTGGAACAGGAGATCGCCCGGGGTCGAGGGCGCCGAATGGGCCGTGCCCTCGATCGGCGCGAACGGTTTCAGCTCGCGCGGCCGCCGGTTGGGCGACAGACGGTTCCAGAGCCCGGCGCCAATGCCGGCGATGCAGGACAGTCGGCCCGACAGGTCGCGGAAACCGACATTCTTGACCAGATCGTCGAGCTCGCTGAGCACCGAGGCCGCGGTCGAAAGCGCGGCCTGGTCGCTGCCGACCGTGACGACGAGGAAAATCGCGGCTGTCGACAGCGGAGCGTCGACGCTCTGCGCGTCGATGGGCACTCTATCCCAGTTCTTGCCTGACATCGGGGACGCTCCGTGTTGGGTATGGCGGCCAAGGACGTGGCCGGATGGGCAGGGATTCGCAAAAGAGATATCCCGACGACGAGCGGTCGCGCAACTGGAGACATTGGCGGCTGCCGCACGTTGAATTGCCTCTTTATGGACACGCGGATGCAGGTAGAGTGCGGCTGACTTTCAACCCGGGAAACAGATGCTCGCCCGCCTGTTCGTGATCTTCGGTGGCCTGTTCGTGCTGGTGCTGTGCGCGGCGCTGGTGGTGCCGTATTTCATCGACTGGACGGGTTACCGGGGCGATTTCGAGCGGGAGGCGAGCGCCATACTCGGCCGCAAGGTGACGGTGAAGGGCGACGCGACGGCACGGCTGTTGCCGTTTCCCTCGGTGACCTTCTCAAATGTCGAGGTCGCCGGCGGGCCTGAAGGCCAGCCGGCGATGACGGTGGAGACCTTCTCCATGGATGCGGAGTTGGCACCCTTCCTGCGCGGCGAGGTGCTGATATTCGACATGCGGCTGGTGCATCCGAAAGCCATCATCAATGTCGCCGGCGACGGCACCGTCGACTGGACGCTGCGGCCGTCGACGCCCTTCAACCCCGGCCAGATCGCCATCGAGAAGCTGTCGGTGACCGAGGGGCAGATCGAGTTGCGCCATGCCGCCGGCGGACGCAGCCATCTGATCTCGGAAATCAACTCGACCATTTCGGCCAAGGCGCTTACCGGCCCATGGCGCATGGACGGAACGCTGCGCTTCGATGGCCTGCGCACCGACGTCTCGGCCTCGACTGGCAAGGTCGAGGCCGACGGCCAGATGCGGCTCAGGCTGAAAGCCGATCCCGCTGCCTATCCGCTGATCATCGAGACCGACGGCAATGCCGGCATCGTCAAGGGCGCCGCGGTCTATTCCGGCCAGTTCAAGATTTCGGGCGCGGACAAGAACTCGGCCGAGCTGCGCGGCAGTGACGGCGAACCGGTCAAGATCAGCACCGGCAAGCCCAACCCGGGCTTCCGGCTGAACGGCAAGTTCGCGCTCGACCACCAGAAGCTCAATGTCAATGAGTTCCGCTTCGAGACCGGACCGCTCGACAATCCCTATACCGCCGACGGCAAGGCCACCGTCGATCTCGGCTTGAAGCCGCATTTCGCGGTCGAGGCCAGCGGCGCGCAGGTGCAGTTCGACGAGGCCGTCGGCGGAGCCGCCGGTTCGGGTTTCACGCTCGACCAGCGCATCGCGGCCTTCGAGCAGACGCTGCAGCACATGCCGAAGCCGACGATACCGGGCACGCTCGAGGTGCGGTTGCCGGCGGTGGTGGCGGGCGACACGACGGGGCGCGACGTGCGGCTGTCGGCCGAGCCGGTCGAAGGGGGCTGGTCGGCCAAGT
>NZ_RZRX01000382.1:0-4070 GCF_003997405.1 Mesorhizobium sp. M2A.F.Ca.ET.042.01.1.1 | reverse complement strand
CGATGTCGATCATCCATCGCATCACCGGCGGCGCGCTTTATTTCGGAACGCTGCTGGTGGCGGCGTGGCTGATCGCCGCCGCGAGCTCGCAGGCCGCCTTCGACTGGGTCGACTGGGCGTTCGGCTCCTGGCTCGGCCGGCTGATTCTGTTCGGTTACACCTGGGCGCTGATGCACCACATGCTGGGCGGGCTGCGCCACCTCATCTGGGACACCGGCGCCGGGCTCGAAAAACACACCGCCTCGAAGATCGCATGGGCGACGCTCGCCGGCTCGATCGTGCTGACGCTCCTGATCTGGATCGCCGGCTATGCGGCTCGGGGGGCTTTCTGATGAGCGCGAACAACACCGATATGCGCACGCCGCTGGCGAGGGTCCGCGGCCTCGGCTCGGCCCGCGAAGGCACAGGGCATTTCTGGCGGCAGCGGCTGACCGCGATCGCCAACATTCCTTTGATCCTGTTCTTCGTCGGCTTCCTGATCGCGATCAACGGCCACGGCTACGCGGAAGTGCGGGCCGCGCTCGCGAACCCGTTTGTGGTGGTCATGTTCGGTTTGGTGCTGATCTCGCCGCTCTATCATATGCGCATCGGCATGCAGGTCATCATCGAGGATTATGTGCATGGCGAAGGCATGAAGCTGGCGCTGATCGCGCTCAACACCTTCTTCTGCGTGGCAGTCGGCGTCGCTTCGCTGTTTGCCCTGCTCAAACTCGCATTCGGAGGCTGACGTCTTGGCCAACGCAAATACAGCCGGCACGGCTTCCGCCTACACTTTTGTCGATCACAAATTCGATGTGGTGATCGTCGGCGCCGGCGGCGCCGGCCTGCGCGCCACGCTCGGCATGGCCGAGCAGGGGCTGCGCACCGCCTGCATCACCAAGGTGTTCCCGACCCGCTCGCACACGGTCGCCGCGCAAGGCGGCATCGCCGCCTCGCTCGCCAATATGGGCCCCGACAACTGGCAGTGGCACCTCTTCGACACCGTCAAGGGCTCGGACTGGCTGGGCGACATCGACGCGCAGGAATATATGGTGCGCGAGGCGCCCGCGGCGGTCTACGAGCTCGAGCATTACGGCGTGCCGTTCTCGCGCACCGAAGAGGGCAAGATCTACCAGCGGCCCTTCGGCGGCATGATGATGAATTTCGGCGATGGCCCGCCGGTGCAGCGCACCTGCGCGGCAGCCGACCGCACCGGTCATGCCATGCTGCACACGCTCTACGGCCAGTCGCTGAAGAACAATGCGCAGTTCTTCATCGAATATTTCGCGCTCGACCTGATCACCGAGCCGGACGGCACCTGCACCGGCGTGGTGGCCTGGAACCTCGATGACGGCACCATCCACCGCTTCTCGGCCAAGATGGTGGTGCTGGCGACCGGCGGCTACGGCCGCGCCTATTTCTCCGCCACCTCGGCGCATACCTGCACCGGCGATGGCGGCGGCATGGCGGCCAGAGCCGGGCTTGCGCTGCAGGACATGGAGTTCGTGCAGTTCCACCCGACCGGCATCTATGGCGCCGGCTGCCTGATCACCGAAGGCGCGCGCGGCGAGGGCGGCTATCTGGTCAATTCCGAGGGTGAGCGCTTCATGGAGCGCTATGCGCCGTCGGCCAAGGACCTCGCCTCGCGCGACGTGGTCTCGCGCTGCATGACGATGGAGATCCGCGAAGGCCGCGGCGTCGGGCCGAAGAAGGATCACATCTTCCTGCATCTCGACCATCTCGACCCGGCGGTGCTGCATGAGCGGCTGCCAGGCATCTCGGAATCGGCCAAGATCTTCGCCGGCGTCGACCTGACCAAGGAGCCGATCCCGGTGCTGCCGACGGTGCACTACAATATGGGCGGCGTGCCGACCAATTATTGGGGCGAGGTGCTCGACCCGACGGCCGAGAATCCCGACCGCGTGCTGCCGGGCCTGATGGCGGTGGGCGAGGCCGCCTGCGCGTCCGTGCACGGCGCCAACCGGCTGGGCTCGAACTCGCTGATTGATCTTGTCGTCTTCGGCCGTGCCGCGGCAATCCGCGCCGGCGAGGTGATCGACCGCAATTCGCCCATCCCTGCGCCCAACGCGGCCTCGGTCGAGAAAATCATGGACCGCTTCGACAGGCTGCGTCATGCCAACGGCTCCACGCCGACGGCGGTGCTGAGGGAGAAAATGCAGCGGGCGATGCAGGAAGACGCGGCGGTTTTCCGCACGCAGGAATCGCTCGACAATGGCTGCAAGCGCGTTTCCGAGATCTGGGGCGAACTCAAGGACATCAAGGTCACCGACCGCTCGATGATCTGGAATTCCGACCTCGTCGAGACGCTGGAGCTGGAAAACCTGATGGCCAACGCCATCACCACGGTCCATGGCGCCGCGGCGCGCAAGGAGAGCCGCGGCGCGCATGCGCGGGAGGATTTCTCGGCCCGCGACGACGCCAACTGGCGCAAGCACACGCTGGCCCATATCGGCGAGGACGGCACGGTGACGCTCACCTACCGGCCGGTGCATACCGAGACGCTGCTGGCGGAAAAGGACGGCGGCATCAACCCGGCCAAGATCGCGCCGAAGGCCAGGGTGTATTGACCATGGCATTGGCGGCCGCGGGATATTCCGGCACGCCCCTTCCGGCCAAGCTCGGCCTGAAGGACGGCATGGTTGCCGCCTTTATCGCGCTGCCGCCGGAGCTCGACGATCTGGCCGAGGCAGTAAAGTTTGCCGAGGTCGATCGGCTGCCAAGGTGGTCGGCGATCTCGGGCAGCCGTAAATACGACGCCGTGCACGCCTTCACCGGGCAGCGCGCCGAGATCGAGGACGGCTTGGCCGGCATCGAGACGGCGATCAAGCGCGACGGCATGGTCTGGGTCTCCTGGCCGAAGAAGGCTTCGAAAGTGCCGACCGACGTCACCGAGGACGTGATCCGGTCGGAGGCGCTGAAGCGCGACCTGGTCGACGTCAAGGTCGCCGCCGTCAACGAAATCTGGTCCGGGCTGAAGCTCGTCATCCGAAAGGACCGCAGGTAATGGTCGAACTCACGCTTCCCAAGAATTCCAAGGTCCAGCAAGGCAAGACCTGGCCGAAGCCGGAGGGCGCCACCAATCTGCGCGAATACCGCATCTACCGCTGGTCGCCGGACGACGGCGGAAATCCGCGCATGGACACCTATTTCGTCGACATGGACGATTGCGGGCCGATGGTGCTGGACGCGCTTTTGTGGATCAAGAACAAGATCGACCCGACGCTGACGCTGCGCCGCTCCTGCCGCGAGGGTATTTGCGGCTCCTGCGCCATGAACATCGACGGCTCCAACACGCTCGCCTGCACCAAGGGCGCCGACGACATTTCAGGCGCGGTGAAGGTCTATCCGCTGCCGCATATGCCGGTGATCAAGGACCTGGTGCCCGACCTCACCAATTTCTACGCCCAGCATGCCTCGATCGAGCCGTGGCTGAAGACGGTCTCGCCGACGCCGGCCAAGGAATGGCTGCAGAGCCATGAGGATCGCGAGAAGCTCGACGGGCTCTACGAATGCATCCTGTGCGCCTGCTGCTCGACGTCCTGCCCGAGCTACTGGTGGAACGGCGACCGCTATCTCGGCCCGGCCACCCTGCTGCAGGCCTATCGCTGGCTGATTGACAGCCGCGACGAGGCGACGGGCGAGCGGCTCGACAATCTCGAAGACCCGTTCCGGCTCTATCGCTGCCACACCATCATGAACTGCGCGCAGACCTGCCCGAAGGGGCTCAATCCGGCGAAAGCGATCGCGGAGATCAAGAAGATGATGGTGGAGAGAAGGGTTTAGTCGGGCGAATTCGCTCGCGGTGCTTTGAAGGCAGCGATCCTTCGCGCCCCCTCTGTCCTGCCGGACATCTCCCCCACGGGTGGGAGATTGGCTGTCATCGCGGCTTTCGCCAATCGCCGTCGTCGAAGAACAAGCGCTGTTGACGAAGCTGCTGATCTCCCCCCTTGTGAGGGCTTTGCACGGAACTGAGTTGGTGATTCCGTAGGTCCGGCATGAAGGGGAGATGATTCGGATGGTCGATCGCGTGCTTGGACAACTGAGCCTTGCGGATGGGCTGGTGTGGTCGG
>NZ_RZRX01000381.1:0-4104 GCF_003997405.1 Mesorhizobium sp. M2A.F.Ca.ET.042.01.1.1 | reverse complement strand
GGCTGGATTACCATTACGACAAGGCGCCGCGCGATGCGCAGGCGCAAGGTTTTCGCACCCATATCGCCGCTGCGCGCCGGACCGGCCTGCCGTTGGTCATCCATGCGCGCAATGCCGACGACGACATGGCGTCGATCCTCGAGGACGAGACAGGGAAGGGCGCCTTTCCCTTCATTCTGCACTGTTTTTCGTCTGGACGCAGGCTGGCCGAAGTCGGCGTGGCGCTGGGCGGCTATGTCTCCTTCTCAGGCATCCTGACCTTCAAGAATTCCCCCGAGTTGCGCGCTATCGCAGCCGATGTTCCGCCTGACCGGCTGCTGGTCGAGACCGACGCGCCCTACCTCGCGCCGATCCCGCACCGGGGGAAACGCAACGAACCGGCCTATGTCACGAACACGGCGAAGGTTCTTGCCGAGACCATCGGTGTCAGCGAAACCGAGATCGCCGATATCACCACCGGCAATTTCTTCAGGCTGTTCACAAAGATGCCGCGTCCGGACATGGCGCGGACATGAGCGACCGGCTGCGCTTCACCATCCTTGGCTGCGGCTCATCGCCCGGCACGCCGCGCATCACCGGCGATTGGGGCAATTGCGATCCCGCGAATCCGAAGAACCGGCGCATGCGCACGGCGGCCCTGGTCGAGCGGATTGCAACCAATGGCGCGCGCACCACAGTCGTCATCGACACGGGACCGGATTTCCGCCAGCAGATGCTGATGGCTTCGGTCCGGCGTATCGACGCCGTCGTCTATACCCATCCGCATGCCGACCATATCCATGGCATCGATGACCTGCGCGGTTTTGTGCACGACCAGCGGCACAGGATCGACATCCACGCCGACGAACCGACGATGGAGCGGCTGCGCCAGGCCTTCGGCTATTGCTTCGAGACGCCGCCCGGCAGCGCCTATCCGCCGATCGTCAAGGCCCATATCATCGATCACGCGAGACCGGTGGTGATCGAAGGCGAGGGGGGCGCCCTCACCTTTGAGCCGCTGCCGCAGATCCATGGCGACATCATTTCGCTGGGCTTCCGCATCGGCGGGCTTGCCTACTGCCCGGATATCAGCGACTTCCCGGCCGCCACGGCCGAGCGGTTGCTGGACCTCGACATGCTGGTGATCGACGCGCTGCAGTACAACACCCATCCCAGCCATCTGTCGCTTGGCCAGGCGCTCGGCTGGATCGAAAGGCTGGCTCCGAACAAGGCCGTGCTGACGCATATGCATGTGCCGCTGGACTACGCCGTGGTGATGGTCGAGACGCCGGAGCACGTGGTGCCGGCCTATGATGGCATGGTGGTTGAAATTCCTTATGAGTCAGAGTGATAGCGACAGCTGCTCAGTCGGTGTCGCAGCCCGTCATTCGCGCGTTTGGCTGGTAGCCCGAATTCGCGAGGCGGCGCACGCAGCAGTCCACAGAGTTTGTCGCCAATGGCGCCAATGGCGAGCCGCGGCAATTCTCGGAGTGAGTAATACGCAAGTTCCATAATCTATCTTATGCGGCTTTCTGATATGGCAACGGGGGATGCCGAAAGCGCGATGCCACATAGCCCTGCTCGCCAGCCGCACGGAGCTGTCGCGCATCCGCACACCGTCACCTTCCATTGCAAACACGCCTCTGGCGCATGCCATGCCTTTCGCGACGCCTTCCTTCATCGTTGGCAGCCATCGGAACGTTGCCGCTACGCCCCCTCGAAATAGTCGAGAACCCGCTGAAGGCGATGCGACTTATGGCGCTGTGCCGCAATCTCAATCCGGCCGCCCTTCCTTGCAGCCCGATCACTGCAGATCCGACAACTCATCATCGAGGATCAGCGCCTGCCGAGCCGTCGCGTCGAGCGCGCAGCTGACCATGATGTTGTTCTGGCGATCGGTGTTGACGGTTTCGGCGGACGCTTCCGCCGAGCATCGCGCGTCGCGATAAGCGATCCAGGCGCGCTGCATCTTGCGGTAGCCGTCGCGAGCCTTGGGCGCGGCCTTGGCCATCAGCGCCGCATATGTCGTGTTGAGACGATCCTCCCACACGCTGACCTCGCGGTTCGCGCAATCGATCAATCCGAGCTGCGAGCGGCCGTCATCGCTCTCGAAGGAGCACAGCTCGGTCACGTAGTTGATGCACGAGGCGGGCTCGTGTCTGGCGAGCTTGATGGTGTTGTCGATGTGAATCGCCGGTGTCGTATCGTTCACGCCGGGAACGCCACCTTGAAAATCGCCGACATATTTCAGGCATTCGGCAAGCGCCGCCTTGTCCGAAGCGCGCAGTTTCTCCACGGCTGTCACAGGCGATAAGGTGGCAAGGAGCACACCAACACTGGCAAGCATTAGAACACTCCTCATTGCTGCAGCCCCATCTTGTTGCCTAAGACGCGGATTGTCGCAAAACTCCCAGCCGAAGCAACTACCCTACCCCAGACTGTCGCGCGCTGCGGCGCAACAACGAAAGCATCCAGAAAATGACCGCTTCCTTTCTCGGCTTTCCCGATCGCCTCGCCGACGGGCACTTGCCCAGGGCGGTGATTTTCGGGGCGGATCACTGCACCGCTTATCCCGGCGGGCACAATGGTGGCGATGCCTCGGCAGCCGCCGACGCCATCCGCCGAGCGAGCCAGGAGGATGCCCCGCTCGTGGAGCACTGGGATTTCGACCTCGGTGGTCCGCTGTTCGCCGGCCGGCCGGTCTGCTGTGTCGATGGTGGCAATGTCGCAACAGCCATGCATGACAATGCCGGCAACAGGAGCCGGATCGAGGCGAAGACGCGCGAGGTGCTGTTGATGGCGGCCGTGCCGATCCTGCTCGGCAGCGATTGTTCCGCCACCATCCCCTTCCTTGCTGGTTTTGGCGAACACGGGCCGGTCTGGGTCTTGCAGATCGACGCCCATATCGACTGGCGTGACGAGGTGCATGGCGAACGCTACGGCTATTCAAGCCCGATGCGCCGGGCGAGCGAGATGCGGCATGTCGCCGGCATGGTGCAGGTCGGCCTGCGCAGCGTCGGCAGCGCACGTCCCGCCGAAATCGAAGCGGCGCGGCGCTATGGCAGCCGCTTCGTCACCGCGCGGGAAGTTCACGCCCATGGCGTCGAAGCCGCTTTGCGCCACATTCCGGAAGGAGCGCGTGTCGTCGTCACCCTAGACTGCGACAGCCTCGATCCCTCGATCATGCCGGGCGTGGCGGCGCGCACGCCTGGCGGCCTCACCTACACGCAAGCGATCGACCTGATCGCGGGCCTCGGCAAGCGGGCCAGGATCGCTGGATTCGACCTTGTCGAGTTCTACCCTCCCGCTGACATTGATGGCCTGTCAGCGCTGACCGCTTCGAGGCTTCTCGTCAACGCGATAGCTGCGATCGTGCGACAGCCGCGCTTGGAGGGCTAGCATCGGAAGAAACCGGAGCTAGAAAAACCCTTCGAGAAATGCCGCCGTCGCGTCCGAGATGTCGACGATCTTGTTCGTCGCCTGGCGGTAGAATTTGAAATTGAGCTCGGTCTCGGGCCGGCCGTCCTTCCAGTCTCTGAAGCGCTTGAGCTCATTGCGGCCCAGCCGTTTCGTCGCCAGGGCGGTACGGCGGACTGAGACACTGACCCGCGGCGTCTGCCGTTCGAGATCGGGATGCCTGGGTGTGGCCTCTGATGAGGTCACGAGGCCGCGCGCGATCAGCCCCTGCCCGCCTTCGTTCTCGCTGGCGAACAGGAAGACGACGTCGCCTTCGGCAATGCGCTTGCCGCCATACATGGTCTTCTGGGCGGTGAAGACGAACGTTCTTGCCCGCGTGTCCTCGACCCGGTCTTGATGGCGTATGCCATGCCCTACAGTTCCCGGCTGAGGCCGATCCGGTAGCTCAGGACGCGCCGGGCGCCCGGTTCGATCAGCATGACACCCGGCTTGTCGGCGAACTCGCCGTCGAAATCGGCGGGACTGGCGATACCGTGCCAGGGCTCGATGCACAGGAAAGGCGCGCCGCCGGGCTTGGACCAGATGCCCAGCTCGTTGAAGCCTTGCCACGACATCTCGATCGCCGGCCCGCGCTCGGCGGTGTAGCGCACGCGGTTGCTCACCGGCTTGTCGAGAATGACGGCGTCGTCGACGAACAATTTTTCGGAC
>NZ_RZRX01000380.1:0-4104 GCF_003997405.1 Mesorhizobium sp. M2A.F.Ca.ET.042.01.1.1 | reverse complement strand
CAAGCAGGCCTTCCGGCTCCCCGCGGATCTCAAGCCGGCGCATGGCGCCTTCTGCGAGCCGCTGGCCTGCTGCCTGCACGGCGTCGACCTGGCAGCGATCCGGCCGGGCGCGTCGGTCGTGGTGCTCGGCGGCGGCGTCATCGGCCTGCTCGTCGTGCAACTGGCGAAGCTCGCCGGTGCTGCGACCATCATCCTGTCGACCAGGCAGGCCTCGCGCCGCGCGCTTGCCGAGGAGCTCGGCGCGACCGCAACGGTCGATCCAAGCGCCGGCGATCCGGTCGCAGCCATCGCCGGCCCGAATGGCCTGGCGCCCGGCGGCGTCGACGTGGTGCTGGAATGCGCCGGCGTGCGCGACACGGTCGAACAGTCGATGCGGATTGCCAAGGCCGGCGGCACGGTCGTGATCGTCGGCGTGGTGCCGCAAGGCATGAAGGTGGAGATCGAGCCGTTCGATCTCTTGTTTCGCGAGTTGAAGGTGCTCGGCTCCTTCCTCAACCCGTTCACGCATGCAAGGGCGGCGCAGTTGATCGCATCGGGGGCGATCGAGATCGATAGGCTGATCTCAAGGCAGGTCAGCCTGGAGGAGGCGCCGGACGTCATCGCCAATCCGCCGGCGCCGGGCGAGGTCAAGGTACTGGTGGTGCCGGGACGAGGCTGAGACGCGGTTCTCCCTTCTCCCCTTGTGGGAGAAGGTGTCGCCGAAGGCGACGGATGAGGGGTGCTCCAGCTTGGCGCGGACGGCACTCCGTCCAACACCCCTCATCCGTCTCGGCGCTGCGCGCCGATCCACCGCCCGGGGGCGAGCCACGCGTCTCGCCCCGTCCTTCGGACCCCACAAGGGGAGAAGGTAAGGCTCAGCTTACAGCTTGCCGTTGCGCTGCTGCACCATCATGAAGGTGTCGTAATTGTATTCGGCGACCTGGGCCCAGAGATAGTGCTCCTTGCGGAAGCCCTTGATCGATTCCCAGATCTTCTTGAACGGCGCGTTGTTGGCTTCCATTTCGGCATAGACTTCGTTGGCCTTTTCGAAGCAGGCCGCCAGGATCTCCTGGCTGAAAGGCGCCAGCTTGGCGCCGCCGGCCACCAGCCGCTTCACCGCCGCCGGATTGAGGAAGTCGTATTTCTGCAGCATGTTGGCGTCCGCCGCCTGGGCGGCGGTGTGCACCAGTGACTTGTAGGCCGGCGACAGCTCTTCATACTTGGCCTTGTTGAAGAGCAGGTGCACGGTCGGGCCGCCTTCCCACCAGCCGGGATAGTAGTAGTAGGGCGCGACCTTGTAGAAGCCGAGCTTCTCGTCGTCATAGGGGCCGACCCATTCGGCCGCATCGATCGTGCCCTTTTCCAGCGCCGGGTAGATGTCGCCGCCGGCGATCTGCTGCGGCACGACTCCGAGCTTCTGCACGACCTTGCCGGCAAAACCGCCGATGCGCATCTTCAGGCCGGACAGGTCGGCGACCGTGTTGATCTGCTTGCGGAACCAGCCGCCCATCTGCACGCCGGTGTTGCCGCCCGGCAGGCCGAAAAGGCCCTGCGTGGCCAGGAACTCGTTGAACAGGTCGATGCCGCCGCCATGGTAGTGCCAGGCATTCATGCCGCGCGCATTGAGCGAGAACGGCACGGCCGCGCCCAGTGCCCAGGTGGGATCCTTGCCCCAGTAATAGTATGCCACCGTATGACAGGCTTCGACCGTGCCGGCTGCGGTGGCGTCCGCCGCCTGCAGACCGGGCACCAGTTCGCCCGAGGCGAACACCTGGACCTGGAAATTGCCATCGGTTGCTTCCGACAGCATTTTCGAGAAGACCTCGGCGCCGCCATAGATCGTGTCGAGCGACTTGGGGAAGGACGACGCAAGCCGCCAGGTCACCTTGGGGTTGGACTGGGCGATGGCCGGCGTGGCGAGCGCCGCGGCCGCGGCGCCAACGCCGGACGCACCGGCCTTGCGGATGAATGAACGACGATCCATTAAGTTTCCTCCCTTGCGGATCAGCTGACCGATGCCGGGACATTTTCGGTGCCCGGACCGGTTGTCGAGAACCATACACGGGCAAGAAGTCGAGTCCAGCGCCGCGACCCAGCTAGCGGCCATTCGGCCGCCATCTGCAACTATAGTCTAACGCTCACTTCCCTGGCCCATGCGAGGCGGCCAAACTTGCCATGGAAAAGCCGCGTCGGATCGCTTATTTTATAGGCAGAACAATTCCTTGGCCTGATGGAAACCAGACCCAAAATGCAGCAACCGCTCGTCGCCGTCTCAACCGACGTCCGCCAGTTCGACAACTACACCTGGCACGCCGCGCCCCAGCAGTATCTGGAAGCGGCTGTGGCCGGCGCCGGCGTGTTCCCGCTGCTGGTGCCGTCCTTCGGCGACCGGCTCGACCTCGACGAATTGCTGTCGGCGGTCGACGGCGTCATGCTGACGGGTTCGAAATCCAATGTGCATCCTTCGCTTTATGACGGCGACCCGAGCGAGGCCAACGGTCCCTACGATCAGGCGCGCGATGCCACGACGCTGCCGCTGATCCGCAAGGCGCTCGAGCGCGGCGTGCCGGTGCTTGCGATCTGCCGCGGCATCCAGGAGCTGAACGTGGCGCTGGGCGGCACGCTGGGCACCGAAATCCAGGAGCGCGAAGGCTCGCTCGACCATCGCGCGCCGGTGAGCGACAATCAGGACGAGCGCTTCGCCATCCATCAGACGGTTTCGATCAAGCCGGGCAGTTGCCTTGCCGGGGTGTTCGGCGCCGGCGACATCAAGGTCAACTCCCTGCATCGGCAGGGGATCGACCGGCTCGGCTCGAAACTGCAAATCGAGGCTTTGGCCACCGACGGCACGATCGAAGCGGTTTCCGTCAAGGACGCCCGCGCCTTCGCGGTCGGCGTGCAATGGCACCCTGAATACTGGGTGAAGTCGGACAGTAATTCCGCCAAGATCTTCAAGGCCTTCGGAGATGCCGTGCGGCTGCACGCGGCGGCAAAGGCGGGCGTGCGCGCCGCGGCGGAATAACTATCTCTGGTTTTTGACGCAATTCCGGACGGAAAACCGCTCATCGCAATCGTCATTCTAGGGCGGAGCGGGAAGCGAAGCGTACCGCGTAGACCCTAGAATCCATGCCGTTACCTTCGCCAGGGCGCGCAACGGAGCAAAATCCTGCACCGTGGCGGCGCTTCCAAGTCACGGCATGGATTCTATGGTCTGCGCCGCGTCGCTTCGCTCCTTGCTCCGTCATAGAATGACGAGGTTGGGGTGGCTTCAAGCAATCCCCGGCGTTTGCGCTGATTTCACGGACATGGGTGGAAAACCCTGCACCAGGACAAACGGTGACCTTTAAAGGTACTAGTTGCCGCCGTCCTTGTTCAAAGCCAGAAGCGGCGCGGACAGCGCGTAGGATTCGTAGCCGTCGCCATCGGCAACGCCGAAAGTGACGATCGGATCGATGCCGTTCTCACTGAAGGCAACTGAACCATCCGCCTGCTCGCGCCAGAATTTTGCCCGCTCGATGCCGGGCATCAGCTGGCGGCAATCCGGGGCGATCTTGAGTCGCGACAGGCCGTCCGAGACGGCGGCGCCCCGCTGCACGGCGCAGGCAGCTTCGTCGCCATTGGCGGTCAATCTGTAGGTGCTTGACGCGGCGGGCTCGACGGCCGCGCTTTCGCTATCGCCGCCATCAAGGAACTGCACGCCCCCGAACAACGCAACCGACGCGACCAAACCGGCTAACAGCTTCACCCTGTCTCTCCGCACCGCACGCGCGCCGCGCTTCTTGCCTCTGGTTCCTGCATATTGCCGCCATCCGCAAACCCGAGGCGATATGCATAACCACATATGCAGAATGTTTCCAAAGGGTTAAGCAGGCGTTAACAAATGCGGCAAGCCTGCCTGTCAGGCGCGCGCCTTGACGTTGATCGTCTCCGGCACGGGCGTCAGCGGCCGGCGCTCGGTGAACCAGGCGACGAGATTGTCGACGCAGAGGTCGGCCATGGCGCGGCGAGTGTGGACGGACGCCGAGCCGACATGCGGCAGAAGCGAGGCGTTGGCAGCGTCGAGCAGGGCCCGCGGCACGTTCGGTTCGTCGGCAAAGACGTCGAGCCCGGCGGCGGCAATGGTAC
>NZ_RZRX01000037.1:0-35288 GCF_003997405.1 Mesorhizobium sp. M2A.F.Ca.ET.042.01.1.1 | reverse complement strand
GTTCAACTGTTCGGGATGCCATGCCGCCGCCGCCATTGGCATGGCATCCCGAACAGTTGAACCAGCCGAACAGGCGCTTGCCTTCGCTCAGATGAAAGGCATTGGCCTCGAAGCTCGCCGCCTTGTTGTCCGTGGGGGAGGGGCGCTGCCCGCCGGGTTCCAGCGTTGTCACCGGCGTCGGCTGCTCGCCGGAGCCGAGCGCCGATTGCGGGCGTGTGTCCCGTTCCTCGCGCTGGCAGGCAGCAAGGGCCAGCGACGCGAACAGGAGCAGCGCGGCAACCGGTCTCATCGCACAGGGCTCCCGGAGGCATCGAGGCGAGGCACAGCATATTGGCCCAGCAGGGCGTCTATTTCGGCCTTGTGCCTGGCGAGAGCGCTGTTCACATCACCACGCAGCGCATCGTCGTCACGCCGAACGCCCATGGAGATATCGTAAATCATGGGCAGTTGCGGTCCGTCTATGCGCGGCGCAACGGGCGTGACGCGTAGCGGCACCCTCTGTTTCTGGGCGAAATAGCCGGCAAGCGGACCCCACACGACGGCGACGTCGATCTCGCCGCTCGCCACCGCGTCGATGATGCGCGCGGGCGGATTGGGAGCGGAGTAATCGCCATAGACGGGGTAGCCGATGAGGTGCCCGACGATGCCGCGGCGGCCAAGCGCCTGGACAGGAGGCGAGTTGGCGCCGTCGTCGCCGATGAGTTGAACGCCGATGCGCAAGTCGCGCAGCCGCGGGTCGTTGAAGGAGGTCACGTCCGGGCTGTCCTGGCGCGTCACGAAGACATAGGACGACCGATAATAGGGCGTGGTGGTGCGCAGCATTTCGAGATTGGCAGGCGTGCCGGGCACGAGGTCGCACAGTCCCGCCTTCAGCGTGTTGCGCACGAAGCCGCGGCGCTGCGCCCACCAGGTGTAGGTCAGCTTCGCCCCGAGATCGTCAGCAATGATCTGCGCGATCCTGTTTTCGAAGCCCTGGCCGGCCGCGTTGGAAAAGGGCAGGTTGTTCGGGTCGGCGCAGACCCTGAGCTCACGAGGGCCGGCGGTCGCCGGCGAGATCAGCAAGGCGAGCGCGGCGATGCCGGGCGCCATGCGCGTGAGCAGCTTCTGGGCCACGCCGTGGATCAAGCCGAATGCATCAGGGCAGACGGAACACATAAAGCGTGCCTCCCGCCGTAGTCGCGTTCTTCAGATCCTTCATCGCATTGACGAAACCGAGCGCGGCGGTGGCGTCGCGCGGGTCGAGGTCGCCCGAAACGATGGCGCCGGCCCAGCCGCCGACGCCGGACAAAACGGCGACATATTGGTGGCCGTCAGGGCCGCGATAGGTGATGGGTTGGCCGATGATGCCGGACGAGGTCTTGAACTGCCAAAGCAGGTCGCCGGTCTTGGCGCTCACCGCCTTGAACCAGCCTTCCATCGTCCCATAGAAAACCACGTCGCCGGCGGTCACGACCGCACCGCTCCACACCGGGAAATTCTCCTTGAGGCTCCAGGCTGGTTTCTCGGCGGCGATATCCCAGGCCGTGAAGGCGCCGCGATTGCCGCCCGGCCCGGGGATCATGCGGACGTTCATTCCGACATAGGGCGTGCCGGCGATGTAGTTCACCTCGACGCCCTCTTCGTCCATGCACAGATTGTTGTGCGGGATGTAGAGCAGGCCGGTCTTCGGCGAAAAGGCCGAAGGCTGCCAGTCCTTGAGGCCCGACGCGGTCGGACAGATGTCGCGGACGACCTTGCCGGTACCCGTCAGCTTGTCCGGGTTTTCCATCAATCTGCCGGTCTTGAGGTCCACGCCTTTGCTGGAGTTGACGGGGCCATAAGGTTTTGCAGACAGGACCTCGCCGGTGGCGCGATCAAGGACGTAGAGATAGCCGTTGCGTTCCGGGCGGACCAGCACCTTGCGCGGCTTGCCGTGCCAGTTCATGTCCAGCAGGACCTGTTCGTTGATGCCGTCATAATCGTGGAGGTCGTGCGGGCTCCATTGATAGAACCATTTCGCCGCTCCGGAGTCGGGGTCGCGCGCGAAGATTCCCGACGTCCATTTGTTGTCGCCAGGCCGCAGGTCGGGATTCCACGGGCCGGGATTGCCGGTGCCGTGGAAGATCAGGTTGAGGTCGGGATCGTAGGAAATCCAGCCCCACATGTTGCCGCCGCCGATCTTCCACGCCTCGGGCGGCCATGTCGTGACGCCGAGGTCCTTGCCCTTGTCCATGTCGTAATGCGGCTTGAAGTCCGGGCCGATCAGCACCTCCTTGTCGGGCCCGGTATTGTAAGCCGTCCACACGACATGACCGTCGCCGGCGTCGAGCGCCTTGACCCAGCCGCGCACGCCCATCTCGCCGCCGGAATTGCCGACCAGCACTTTGCCTTTCACCACGAGCGGCGCCATGGTGATGGTCTCGCCGATATTGATGTTGCCGATATGAGCGTTCCAGATTGGCTGGCCGCTGGTTGCATCGAGCGCGATGGTATGGCCGTCCAGCGTGTTGAAGAAGATGCGCCCGTCCGCGAAGGCCGCGCCGCGGTTGACGACGTCGCAGCACGCGACCCCTTGCGCGGCCGGTTCGGGGTTGGGCTCGTATTTCCATTTCATCGGCGCGCCGGGCTTGGAGAGGTCGAGCGCGTAGACGATGTTCGGAAAGGGCGTGACGATATACATCGTGTTGCCGACGACCAGCGGCGCCGCTTCCTGGCCCTTGTTCACTCCGGTCGAGAAGGTGAAGGCGACCTGCAGGTTCTTGACGTTGCCTTCGTTGATTTCCGCGAGCTCGCTATAGCGCGTCGAGGCGTAGTTCTTGGCCGGCATCGTCCATTGCCCGTCATCGGGCGGCGCGGCCGCGGCAGGCGGAGAGATCGCAGATGCTGGCGGGACCTGTGAAGCGGCCATCAGCAACGTAGCGCAAGCCAGCAGCAGGGTCGCAAGGATGCTTGGAGAATATCTTCGGAGTGCCGACGGGTAGCCGGCCAGCGAGGCGTGGTCCCTGGATCGTGCTGGGTGCGCTTGCTTCATTTGGGCGTCGAACCTCCGACGCCGGAACCGATTTCAGCCGCAATGTCGGCCTCGTGGCCGCCACAAAGCGGATGACCCCAGCCGGAGGCGCTTTTTCCGCCGGGATCGAGATCGTAGATGATGGCGTCCTTTCGGTTGGGATTGACGCCCGCCGGGACCTTGTCGAAGCCGAGGGCTGCGCGCACGCGCCAGGCGATATTGTGATCGGCGCAGGAGGAATCGCCACTGACACCGAGGCCGCCGACAATTGTTTTGCCGTCGTACAGAGCCAGGCCCCCGCCAAACACGACGACGCCTCCGATCGGCTTGCCGATCAGCGGGTCACTGGCGCTGCCAAACGTCTTGGGGTCGCCTGCGTAAGCCGCTGCTTCGTTGACGGGGTTGGTCGCCTGCAGGCCAAACAGCGGCCCACCGGGCTGCACCCCGGCGTACAGGTTGGCTGTCGAAAGCGCCATGTTCGCCAGGCTAAGGCCATT
Organism: Mesorhizobium sp. M2A.F.Ca.ET.042.01.1.1; assembly: GCF_003997405.1. Classification (NCBI taxonomy): domain Bacteria; kingdom Pseudomonadati; phylum Pseudomonadota; class Alphaproteobacteria; order Hyphomicrobiales; family Phyllobacteriaceae; genus Mesorhizobium; species Mesorhizobium sp. M2A.F.Ca.ET.042.01.1.1. Next base: position 31,802 of record NZ_RZRX01000037.1, on the reverse strand, counting down.
GGCCGTGTTCGCTTTCTCGGCCGCGATTAGCCGGCTGCCCGGCCACTGCGCATCAACCGTGGGTCCACTGAAGGCGACAGCGCAGACGGTGCCGTCGCGAGCTACGATCGCTGCCCATTCATTGGTCTCGAAGCCGCCATTCGCGGGGCCGCCGCTCGCCTTGACGTTGGCCTTCAAGGCCGAGAGCAGCTTGTCGTGGTCGGCCGGGCAGGGCGCCTGGGCCCGAGCAGTGCCTTGCTGCATCGAGCTAAACGCCAGGACAAGCAGGCCCAGAGCTAGTGACAGGAACCGACGATGAGCCATGACCCGAAAACGTTTGTTGATGTCACCGAACTGACAATCGGCTGCTTTGTTCCTCGAACATCGCGAAGGGCTGCACTGGCGAGGTTGGCTGGCCGAGGCTGCCGGATCGGAAGAGGAATCGGACGGAGCCGAATCCGCAGCAGATCGCTTCGTCCCATCACGGCGTTTTGATACGCACGCCCGTTTATAACTGTCGCCGGTTGCGATCTTGCCGGCTCCGGGGCTGAGGTGACCGATCGGCGGCTCGGAGAGCTTTACCCTTCCGGCTTCCCTGCGAGTCCGACGCAGAGGGAGGCCAGGGTTTCTGAACACAAGTCCGGTCTGGGCGTTACAGGAGATGTTCGTCGATATCCTGCAATTCGTCGTCGGAGCCCTTGTGGTCTGGTTCACGCTTCGCGATGTCTTTGACACCGTCGTTGTGCCGGGCGAGAGCCGGGCGTCCCTGCGTCTCGCAAGCCGGATGGTTTTCGCCGGCTTGTTCGGACTACGGCATACGCGCAGACGCGGTGCCGCCATCCCGGCGGCGTTCGCGCCTTTCGTGCTGGTAGCGTCCTTCACCGGCTGGATGCTGCTTCTCATTTTCGGCTTCGGGCTGATGGTGGCTGCTCTGAGCGGTTGGTACCGGCCCGCGGTGCCGACCTTCTCCCAGTCGGTGTTCGTTGCCGGAAGCAGCCTGGTGACGGTTGGCCTGAGCGAGACCGACGCGACCGGTCCTGCCCGTTGGGTCAACATCGCGGCGGGATTCTGCGGCCTGTCGGTCATGACGATGGCCGTCACCTACCTGCTTCAGGTGCAGACCAGCATCGGCAGGCGTGACTCCGGCATCCTCAAGATCACCACAGCGTCAGGCGATCCGCCGTCCGCGGTGGCGCTGCTGGAGCGCTATGCTTCACTCGGTTGCAAGGACGAGCTGGAACAGGTGCTCGTAAAGGGCAGGGATTGGTGCGCAGAGGTGCTGCAGAGCCATGCATCGCACCCATTCCTGATCTATTTCCGGTCTTTGGAGACTGGTGCGGGGTGGCCTGCCACTCTCGCGGCGTTGTTGGACCTTGCTGCCGTCATCGAGGCGATCGATGAGCCCAAACTGCGCGGCAAGGCTGTCCTGCTGCGTGAGGAAGGCACCCACCTTGCAGACGAGCTGAGCAAGTTGCTTCGGCTCGACATCGGCCGCCCGACAACCGATAGAGAGGTGCTGCAGCAGGTCCTGGAACGTGCGGTAAGGGCAGGCCACGGAACCCCAAAACCGCATGGCTTGGAGCGACTGGCATCGCTCAGAAAACGCTATGCCCCAACTGTCGAAGCCTTGTCGCGTCACCTGGGCAGTCCAACGGCGCCGCTTCTACCAAACGACCGCGGCTTGTCACGCGAAGAGCTGGCGCAGCTTCCTTGACCTGTGGTCACATTTCGCTGTTGCCGATTATCCCGGCTTCGCCCCCGGCGAGATTGGTGGCGTGCGGAGCTTTCCAAGGGTGCAATCGCACGACAGGCTTGCCGGAGCTGTCCTGTCCAAAGAACGCGACGCCGGCGGCCTGCAATACCTGGCGCATGGCAAGCAGTTTTTCCGCCGAGGGAACCCGACCCCCGCGCTCGAATTCGCGAATGCTCGCTTCGCTCAAGTCGCATTTTGCCCCAAGCCGCACCCGCGGCCAGTTCAACAAGGTTCGGGCGGCTATTACCTGCTCTGGTGTTAGAGGAGCCACCAGACATCTCCACTGCTTTTTGATCGTGTCTCGAACTGAAAGTTCAAGAACATGTTCCCTTGCCCCCAAAAATCGCAGGCGAAATGCCCCCCGGACCGCTGCCCCTTGGAACAATGATGATCACCTTTCGTTCGGTGGCGATGAAACAGCTTCTTTCAGACTTCGCGGCAATGGCGCAGCCGGGTTACTGGATTGCCCTCGGACTTCTTGTCATCCCTTACGGAGTGGGCGTGTTTTTCCTTGTGAGGGTTTGCCACTGTATGTGAGCGCGTGCGTGGCGCGATCATGAGCCCGGGCCTCGACGTTGTTCGGCGGGTTTTCTTCTTGCAACTCGGAACAAGCTGCAGTTTGCCATGTTGAGAAGGTCTGCGACTGTCCCCCTCAAGCGGTCGCAGAATGGTGGAAACACCGGCCCGCGTCCTCGCCGAGGGCGCGCGGGTTCCCCTTTTTCAGGGCACGCCGGAACCAACCAGCACGGTTGGCGCTCCCTCTCGCTCGAAACCGGGGGAACGAGTGCACGCTAAGATTTCGGTTTTTATAGCCTCGCGATATCCGCCAGATCGGCGGCGATCGCTTCGGCGCCAGTGGCAAATGCGAACGGCACACCGCGTGACCTAGCAAATGCACGATCGAACATCGACCCGGACGATGCTCGCGTCGAGTTGAGCAAGGGACATAGGGCCCCCTTCTCAGGATGTCGTTGCTGATCGAGTGGCTTGCGTACGACGCCTAAACGCGCTCATTTGAAAGTGTTGCTAGCAATGACAGTCGCGGTTGTACCTTGCGGCACGACTGTCGAAGCGCGAGGCGCAGTCGCTTGGGCACTGATTCAGATCGCAGGACGCTGTCATTTGGCCCCTTTAACTTGCTTCCTGCGCGGGAGCTGCTGGTACGCGGGGATCAACCTGTGCGGATTGGTAGCCGCGCCTTGGGGATCCTTGTCGCGATGGCCGAACGTGCTGGCGAAGTCGTCAGCAAGAGGGAGCTGTTCGATATCGTTTGGCCCAACACGGCTGTCGAGGAGAGTAGTCTCAGGGTCCATGTCGCTGCCCTGCGTAAAGCGCTTGGCGACGGCGAAGGCGATAACCGATACATCGCCACCATTCCCGGCCGTGGCTATCGCTTCGTCGCGCCAGTCGCAACAACCGGAGAACCGGTGCCTCGCCAAATAGACGCCGCCGCACGACCGCGAAGCGACGGGAAAGTGGTCGCCGGAATTCGCATCTTCGGCCGTGATGACTTCGTGGCCTCGCTGAACGCCCTTCTGTGCGAACGGCGCCTTGTCAGCGTGGTCGGTCCGGGAGGAATGGGGAAGACGTCCGTCGCACTGGCTGTCACGGAATCTGTCGCGACGCGTTACTCCGATGGGGCATATATTGTCGAACTCGCACGATTGGTTGACCCACGACTCGTCCCTACTGCGCTCGCCACGGCATTGGGCAAGCCGGTCCGCTCCAAAGACGCGACCCCCGAGCTTCTCGAGTTCCTCCAGAACAAACACATGCTGATCGTGCTCGATAATTGTGAGCATCTTATCGACGCGGCGGCTGAACTGGCAGAACGGATCACCCAAAACACGTCACAAGTCAGCGTCCTGGCCACGAGCCGCGAGCCCCTTCGCGCTCTCGGCGAGACCGTGGCACGATTGCCGTCGCTTGAGTTCCCGACCCGGCTGGAGGGCCTCACGACGGCCGAGGCGCTCAGCTTTCCGGCCACGCAACTCTTTGTCGATCGTGCGAAGGCGACGCGAAGCGATTTCGAACTCGATGATTCGACGGTGCCATTTGCCGCCGACATATGTCGTCGCCTCGACGGAATTCCGCTTGCTATCGAGCTCGCAGCTGGCCGAGTCGATGCATTTGGCATGCGAGAACTTGCATCTTTGTTAGACGAACGATTTCGCGTGCTGAACCGCGGCAGGCGAACGGCGCTACCGCGTCAGCAGACCTTGAGCGCAACTTTTGATTGGAGCTATGAACTGCTGTCGGAAAGCGAGCAAACCGTCCTGAGGCGTCTGTCGGTCTTCGTCGGAGCCGTGACGATGGAGCCGGCGGTTGCCGTCGCTGCCGCCAGCGGCCATTCCCGGTCCGATACAGCGGCCGTGATTGCAGGCCTGGTATCGAAGTCGCTGGTGGCAGCCGACACCAGCGGTACGGTGACCCAATACAGGTTGCTAGAATCGACTCGAAGCTACGCTCGCGAGAAGCTGACCGAGGCAGGCGAAAGCTCCGCCTCGGCGCGTCGCCACGCATCCTACTACGCCGCGCTTCTTGATCGGGCGCATTCCGAGTTTTTCAGCAAGCCGCTAGCCGAGTGGATGGCCGAGTACAGCAGCTGCATCGACAACGTCCACGTTGCCATTGATTGGGCTCTATCGCCTGATGGCGACGGTGATGTCGGCGTGGCGCTCACTGCCAACGCCGTTCCGCTGTGGACTCGTCTGACCCTCCTCGAGGAATGCCGAACTCGCGTCGAACGCGCTCTCTCAGTCTTGAGTCCCGATGTCGCTCGCGGAGGCAAGCGCGAGATGCAGCTCTTCGCAGCATTTGCGGCGGCCTCGACCCTGACCAAGGGGCCGGGACCGGAGTCGGAACTGGCCTGGTCAGCGACGCTCCAAATCGCTGAGCGGATCGGCGACATCGACTATCAGCTCCGTGCACTATGGGGCATCTGGATTGGCCATCACACCGGCGAGAGCCAGGCTAGGGCCCTCGAGGCGGCGCGCAAGTTCAGGGACGTCGCGGCGCTGTCGTCGGATGTTGCCGATCCCGTCGTGGGCGATCGGATCATTGGAACGGTCCTCTGGGCTCAGGGAGAATTGCAGGCCGCTCGCAGCAGGATGGAACAGGTCCTTCGCTCATATGTGGCTCCGTCCGATCGTTCGCATCTGATCCGCTTCCAATTCGATCAACGGGTCACGGCCTATTCGGCATTGTCTCTGACGCTTTGGCTTCAGGGTTTTCCCGAGCAGGCAATGAAAATAGTCGAGACCAGTGCGCAACTGGCACAAAACCTTGCCCACGATCCTTCGATATTTCATGCGACCGCATTGTCGGGTTGCCGGGTCGCGCTCCTGGCGGGCGACAGGCCTTCCGCCGATAGGCTGCTGGCCTTGCTGCAGGGCGCGGTAGCGCGGCAAGTCAGCTACGGCGTCTGGATTCGAGCCTACCGGGGCGAGATCATGATCCGCGACGGCGATCCTGAAGCTGGTTCCCGTTTATTGGAGGTGGCTCTCACCGAGCTCCCGAAAGCGGCCTTTCACGCTCACTACGCGTCGCTTCGGGCCGCCCTGGCGCAGGGTCTCGCCGCGACGGGCCGGGCTGATGATGCGGCGACAGTGATCGAGCATGCACTCGCACTCGCCGAACGCTCGGGGGACGTTTGGTATTTTCCGGAGTTGCTGCGCGTCAAAGGCGAGTTTTTGGCCGCACGACGGGCACCCGATGCGGCCGAGGAGACTTTTCTACTTTCCCTGGACTGGGCCCGGCGGCAAGGGGCGCTTGCCTGGGAGCTCCGCACGGGCATCAGCCTGGCGCGTCTTTTGGCGGAACAGGGCAGGATCGCTGTGGCGCACGCATTCCTGTCTGAGTTGCGGGCAAGATTCACGGAGGGATTCGAGACGGTCGATCTCGTCGAAGCCGCACAGCTGCTCACGGGGCTAGAAGACAGTCGACGGGCCGATACTGATGAGATTGAGACCGACAAGAGCACCCGAGGGAAACTGCTGTAACCTGCCGCCTTCGGCGAGTCGGCCGAGATCGATGCCGGCCAGGCCCAGATGCGCGATCATCCTGCCGATCACCGCCTTGGCACGCGCATGGTCGCCAGAAAAGAAGATGACACGCCGCCCAGTCGCAGCCTCCGGGGGCATCAGCAGCAACTGAGGCGGCAGCGTGTTGAAGGCCTTTACCAGTCGTGCGCCGGGGACGAGGTGGGATACAATCTCGCTGGAGTTCCTCGCCAGGAAATCGGGGAGTGCGGCGGTAGGCATGTCGGGGTTCGTTGCATCGATCACGATCCTGCCGTCCCAATCGGGCACTTCCAGTAGCGCCACGGCAAGCTGGGACCATGGTACGGCGAGCACGACGATTTCCTCTTGCGCCGCCTCGGTCACGCTAGCGGCGACGGCCAGGTCCCCGAGTTCCCTTGCAAAATCCTGAAGGGTTGACCTTCCTCGTCTGTTGCTGACAACCGCCACCATGCCGGCCCCCACTGCGAGGCGCGCGATGGCTGAGCCGAGCCGCCCACAGCCAATGATACCGATCCTGGCATACTCGACATCGGGAAGACTGCTCTGAGATGGTTGGAGGGGCATGGGCTGGTTGGCTCGCGGACTCGCTCCAGGATGATGCACGGCGCTCCGTTAAGCGAATGAATCGATGTGAACGTCGAAGCAACTGGCGCAGCAACTTTTCACATCGATTCACTCGCCGGCTTAGCCCGCCCAACCTATCGTCCACTTACCGACCTGAAACGGTGCCCTCCACCGAGCGCTGGAGGCCAAGTCCACCTACGACACGCAATGGAGGACAATGTGAGCAAAGGAAAAGTGCTTATTCTCGGGTCCAATGCGACCAGGATCGAGATCAAGGGCGGCCGGTGGGGCGCTACAGGACAGTACCTCAATGAGACGGTCGTTCCAGCAATGGCCGTCATCGATGCCGGCTATGAGGTCGTGCTCGCGACGCCGAATGGCGAAAAACCGGTAATCGACAAGGCTTCTGATGCGCCGGCGCATTTCGGCGGCGACAAGGCGGCGTACGATCGCGCCAAGGCCTTCTACGCCGACCATCCATCGATGACGCCGCGAACGCTCCGGTCGGTAATCGAAGAAGGGCTGGACAACTACGCCGGTGTGTTCGCTCCGGGTGGGCAGGCCCCGGTCGTCGACCTCATGCAGGATCAGGACGTCGGCGATGTGCTCCGCCATTTTCATGAGAAGGCGAAGCCCACGGCCCTGCTTTGCCACGGACCCATATCAGCGGTCGCCGCGATGCCCTACGCACGCGAGTTTCGCGCGGCTTTGATTGCCGGAGATCCGGACAAGGCGGCAGAGTGGGCCAAAGGCTGGCAGTATGCGGGCTACAAGATGACGATATTCTCTTCGAGCGAAGAGAAGGTGATCGAGGACAACATCCTGCACGCGAAAATCTATTTCCACATGCCTTACGCGCTGACGCTTGCAGGCGCCAACGTGACCACAACTCCGGTCGATTTCGAGCCCTATGTGGTCGAGGATCGCGAACTGATCACGGGCCAGAACCCGCGTTCGGATCATCCGATCGGTGCAGCGCTGATCGCTGCGCTCGACCGCCAGTGCGAAGGCAAGCGCGCCGCCTGAGGTCCTGCGGGTCGGCCTCGGCGCCGACCCAACCTCTCGGAGAAAGAACTGGATCATGTCGACCGGCGTCAAGATCGTGGGAATCCTTACCGCTCGGCCAGGCAAGGCCGCGGAGCTCCAGCGGCTCCTATGCGCCACACGAGTATCCAGCCGGACGGAGCCCGGCAATATGAGATGGGACATCTGGCGCGACCGTGCCAATCCGGACCGCTTCATACTTGACGAGCTCTACTCGGACGACACCGCGCTTAACGCCCATCGCGAGACGCCGCACTTCAAGAACTATGCAGAGAAGATCGGCGATCTGGCCGAACGAACGCCGATCGTTCTCGATCCATTCGACGTCACATGAAACGCTAGGAGAACAGGACAATGAAACGTGCAATTACAGGATTACTCGCAGCCATGATCACAACCGCTTCCCCGCTCGCAGCCTCCGCTGCCGAAAAGGCCGTCTCAATCGTGCTCGTTCACGGTGCCTTCGTCGATGCCTCCGGGTGGCAGGCCGTCCATGACATCCTGTCCGCGAAAGGTTACGAGGTCTTGGCGGTGCAGAACCCGACTGTCACCCTTAAAGGTGACGTTGAAGCGACCCGCCAGGTTATCGCCAGGGCCAAGAAGCCGGTGGTGCTTGTGGGTCATTCCTATGGCGGCGCGGTCATTACAGAGGCTGGCGATCTGCCCAAGGTGCAGAGCCTGGTCTACCTCGCCGCCTACGCACCCCAGGCCGGAGAATCCGTGTTCGACATCGCGACGGCGCCCACGCCCGGCGAGGACAAGGCGCCGCTGCTCCCGCCAAGTAACAACTTCCTGCTCTGCGACTCGGAGAAGTTCCCGACTTCCTTCGCTGCCGACGTCGATCCCAAGACGGCTCGCTTCATGGCGGATGCGCAGGTGCCCTGGGGTCTGGAAGCCGTGCAGACAAAGATCACCGCCCCCGCCTGGAAGGACAAGCCGACCTATTTCATGGTGACGACCAAAGATCACATGATCCCACCCAGCCAGCAGCGCGCCAATGCGGCACGCGCGAAAGCAAAAGTGATGGAAATCGACTCCAGCCACGCGGTGATGCTCTCGCATCCTCAGGAGGTCGCCGACTTCATCGCTGGCGTGGCCGCCCAGACGAATTAATGCCGGTTGTAACCCATACAGGCCCAACGGGAGACAGCGAGACCGCCCAGCGGCAGTCTCTCTTCATCGAACGGCGGAAGGGCCGTCAACTATGCTGAACTGCCGACGCGGCCTTCCCGGATGGCTGGCGTCGGCCCCGTTGAATGCTTGAGCGGCTGAACACGCGACGGCGGTTGTTTCGAGCAGTGCCACAAGCGGACGGACAGCAGCAGGCCCCAAAGAGGACATGGCTGAACGCGATACCGTCGCGGCGGTTGCCAAGATACATTGGAGGTCATTTGTGAGACGAACAATCAGGGGATTTCTCGCCGCCATGATCCTTGCCTCCCCGTCGCTTCCTTCGCCGCCGACAAACCTGTCTCGATCGTTCTAGTACATGGCGCCTTCGTGGACGGCTCCGGCTGGCAGGAAGTGTTCAACATCCTGCTCGCTGCCCTGAAGAAGCTTGCGTAAAGCCGTGGGTGTCAGCACGGACAAATGTCAGTCGTGCTTGCGCTATTGTCTTCCAAGCGGAGTGGAAATGATGTCTCAGACCAATCTGATATCGCGAAGGAGTTTCTGCCTCTGTTGCGCAGCGGCCTCTGCTTCAGCGGCTACCGGCGGATGGCTTAGTCCCAGGGAAGCGTATGCCGAGGCTCGCGGTGTTGTCAGTCTTGTCAGGGATAGCGCTGCAGTATCACCGATCGTCGCGCATCAACTGCGCGGCAGTATTAGCGTGCTGGAGGGTTCGGGCGGGAACATCGCCGTCCTCACGGGGCCGGACGGCAATCTTCTGGTGGACGCTGGCATCGGAGTGTCACGGACACACGTGACCGAAGCCTTGGATAAGCTCTCGGCCGATCCCGTAACACACTTGATTAACACGCATTGGCATTTCGACCATGCCGACGGCAACGCGTGGCTTGGCGCGCTCGGGGCAAAGATCACGGCCCATGAAAACACGCGCAAATACCTTTCGCAGGTCCAGCGGGTCGAAGACTACGACTACAACTTCTTGCCGCTGCCGATAGACGGGCTGCCATCCGACGTGTTCGCGAACGAGCACGCGATCAAAGTTAACCGCGCCTCGGTAGGCATGAAGTATTACGGCTCTGCTCACACCGACAGCGACATATCCGTTACGTTCGCCGAAGCAGACATCGTCCATGTCGGCGACACGTACTGGAATGGCCTTTACCCCTTCATCGACTATTCCACCGGCGGCAGCATCGATGGCATGATCGCGGCGTCGGACGCCAATCTGGCCGCGACGACGGACAAGACGATCATCATTCCGGGCCACGGCAAGCCTGCCAGCAACCGGGCGGAACTCCAAGAGTTCCGCGACATGCTCGTGGCTGTCCGCGAGAACGTCGCGAAGCTGAAAAAGCAAGGCCGGTCGCGCGACGAGACGGTCGCCGCCAAGCCAACCGCCACCTTCGACGCCAAGTGGGGCAACTCCGTCATCGATCCGGGCTTCTTCACTCGGCTGGTGTACCAAGGCGTATGATTACCAGTTCACCCATTTTCGCAATTCGAGCGATCGCGAGGACGAAACGACGCAAAATCCGAGCAACCTCTGAGCCACGATCAACCGCCGGGGTCTACTCCTCGGATTGTGGGTATTCGACACGTCGGCGCTTTCGCGACAGCGGCAAGATCCGCCGGGACGATCGCCGCGCCCAGCTCGCCTTCAATGTGTGACAGATAACAAGGACGGGAGTCGACGGCGTAAAGATATGGCTCAGCGGACGCCCTGCTGCATGGCTTCTCTCTCGTCACCTGACGCACAACCTCGTCCGACTATAGGGCTGGTTGCTACCGCGGGATCGCTCTTGGGATCGGCCCTGGAGACATCCGCGCTTGAACCCTTCGCTGAGGTTTTGAAACGGGAGATTTGCTGGGGGCGTTGAACGTTTTATCTAACTTGCGACCGGGACGTGATCCTAAACGATCAAACTGAGCTCAAACTCATTCAGACGGTTCTGGGCCATAGGTTGCGGAGCGCAGATTGGGTGCGCAAATCCGCAAGATGCGGGGGACACTTTACTCGTTACTGAGAGTCTGCAGAACCGTCGGCGAGGGCAATATAGACGAGTGCCAGTCGCTTCTGATGGATCAGACCCTTGGACCGTTCGATGCGCTCTGCTGTCCAAGAGGCGAACAAGGGACGGACGAGTCAGTTTCAACCCAAGAGGATTCCACCTTGCGGGCTTGGTATTTGTCTGACATAATTTAATGTCTCCTAATGTTTAAGTGGGCAATTGGGGTTAGAGATGGCCAAGGAACCTTCTAGTGCCGCTTCTTCGGCAAATAAAGCGGATGCAAATCTGATAGGTAATTCAGAGGGAAACGGGCTGAACTTCATGGCCTCCCAGGCTCGCGAGGGCGGGCCAGGCGGTGACGCGCCAGGTGTCGACAAGATACGCGATCTTTTGTTCGGCAATCAGATGCAGGACTATGATCGCCGCTTCTCCAAGCTTGAGGAACGATTCCTGCAGCGATTCAAGGATGTCGAATCCGAAACCAAGCGCAATCTTGAAACCTACGAGTCGAATGCCAAGAAACAGGTTGACTCGCTCGCGACGCAGTTGCGCAACGAAAAGGACGCACGCGCCGAGGCCGACAAGGAGATGGACCGCAATCTTCGCGATCAAAACCAGGCGCTGGAAAAGCAGGTGCGCGCCTTATCGGATCAACTGAGTGAGCTCGAGCGCGAATTCGCGGATCGCATGAGCAGAAGCGACCATTTGCTGCGCGAGGAGATCAAGCAGAAGAACGAAAGCGCCCAAATGCTCATGGAGAAGATCTTTTCCGATCTCAGCAACGTCAAGACCGACCGGAATCTTCTGGCCGGGCTGTTCGTCGAGGTCGCGAAATGTCTCAACCAGGATCCCGTCGGCAGCAAGGGCAATTCCGAGCGTGGCTGGAAAGTGAGTTGATCGGAACTTGACGTCGAGCGTCGAACCAATCAGCCTTTCTCAAAAACAAGCTTCGAACGATACCGGTATTGATCGCGAGGCTTTGGCCCGCCTTTTGGTGGAAATTGCCCGGAACGTCGATCCGGACAACCATACGCTTTACGAAGGTGTTCCAGCCGCCGACCATCGGCTGGAAAGGCTCCGCCAACTGCTCGTCGGCGGCGAGATCTCGGAGCTGTCCCGCGTCACGCACCTGCTCGACGAACCCGAGCAGCTTGCCACCGCGGTGGGCAACGTTCTGCCCGAAGCAACTGCGCGCGCGTCCCATACGCAACTCGGCGAGGCTCTTGCCCCGGCTGTCGAAAGGGCGGCGCAGCGGTCCATCCAAAAGAACCCAAACACGCTGACAGATATATTATATCCGGTGTTTCTGCCGGCCATTCGCAAGTCGATCGGCGAAAAGATCGACCAAACCTTCCAGTCGTTGAATGAGTCTCTAAGGCATATATTCACATGGCATGGGTTGAAGTGGAGGTTTGAAGCCTGGCGAACGGGGACAAGCTTCTCTGCAGTTGTTCTCAAGCATTCTCTTATCTATCGCGTGGAACATGTCTTTCTCATCAGCCGCGCTTCCGGGCTCCTGATTGCGCATGTAACTTCCCAAGACGCAACCAGCGAAGACCCTCAACTGATTTCCTCGATGCTGAGCGCGATCCAGGATTTTGTGAAGGACTCTTTCAAGGAGAAGGAAAATAGCGGCCTCGACACCATCCGTTTCGGGGAACTTCGCCTCTGGTCGGAAGTCGGACAGTTTGCGACCCTAGTTGCGGTGATCCGGGGAAATCCTCCGGAGGAACTGCATGAAGTCATCCGCGATGTACTGCTTCGGATCCATCAAGAATCGTCGCGGGCCTTGGAGCGGTTCGACGGCGACAGTTCCCAGTTGCCAGGCGTGGAGACGCAATTGCAGACCTGCGTCGAACTGCAGCACATGGATTCGAAAGAGGGATTTCCGTGGCTGGTGGTGACGGCGGTTCTGCTGGTTTTGATCGTGGCGGGCGGCTGGTCCTTTCTGTCCTGGCAATCCGCACACCGCTGGCAAACCTACCTGTCGCGGCTGGCGGCCCAGCCGGGCATCGTCGTTTCGGACCAAAAAATCCGTGGCGGCGACTTCTATGTCGCCGGCCTGAGAGACCCGCTCGCCGCGGACCCACAATCGCTGCTGCCAGGAACGGAGGTCGATCCCACCCGGGTTCATTCAAACTGGCAGTTCTATCAGAGCCTCGAGCCGGAATTCGTGCTGAAGCGGCTGTCGGCGTCGCTGGCGCCGCCGGATTCGGTGCGACTCTCGGTCATCGATGGTCGCATCGTCGCCGAGGGTGAGGCGACCACCACGTGGATCAACCGGGCGCGGGCCGCTGCCCAGCAGCTTTCGGCAGGCGGTCCGGTCTTCGACATCTCCGGGGTCCGCGATGTGAGCGCCGAGGAGCGCTGGCAGGCCTATGTGTCGCGACTGGAGACCCTGCCTGGAATCATCGTCGCCGATCAGAATGTGCGCGACGGCCAATTCCATATTACCGGTCTGAGAGACCCGCTTGCCGCCGATCCAGAGTCGCTGTTGGCCGAAACGCAGGTCGATCCCGCTCGCGTTCATGCAAGTTGGCAATTCTACCAAAGCCTTGAGCCGCAGTTCGTGCTGAAGCGCCTGACGGCGTCGCTCACGCCGCCGGATTCGGTGCGGCTTTCAGTCGTCAATGATCGCATCGTTGCCGCGGGCGAGGCCACCACTGCTTGGATCAACCGCGCGCGGACCGCGGCCCAGCAGCTTTCGGCTGGCGGACCGGTCTTCGACATCTCCGGGGTGCGTGACGTGAGCCCTGAGGAGCGCTGGCAGGCCTATGTGTCGTGTTTGGAGACCCAGCCCGGGATCATCGTCGCCCAACAGAATGTGCGCGATGGCCAATTCTATATTACCGGCCTGAGAGACCCGCTTGCCGTCGACCCGCAGTCACTGCTGGCCGGGACCCAGGTCGATCCCGCGCGTGTTCATTCGAGCTGGCAATTCTATCAAAGCCTTGAGCCGCAGTTCGTGTTGAAGCGGCTGACGGCGTCGCTGTATCCGATGGATAAAGTGCGACTTTCGATCGTCAATGGCCGCATCGTCGCCGAAGGTGAGGCTCCCGACACCTGGATAGATCGCGCGCGCGCAGCGGCAAGACAGCTTTCAGAAGGCGGACCGGAGTTCGACATCTCCAAGGTCCGCGATGTGAGCCCCGAAGCGCGCGCGGCCGAGCATTGGCAGTACTATGTGTCGCGACTTGAGGCCCAACCGGGAATAATCGTCGCCCAACAAACGGAAAGGGGCGGAGATTTCTACATTTCCGGTCTGAGAGACCCTCTTGCCGCCGACCCGCAAGCTCTGCTTTCCGGAACGAAGGTTGATCCCGCCCGCGTTCATTCACAGTGGCAATTCTATCAGAGTCTTGATCCGAAGTTCGTGGTGAAGCGGCTGACGGCGTCGCTGTCCCCGCCGAAATCGGTTCGGCTTTCGATCATCCAGGGTCGCATCGTTGTCGTGGGCGAGGCATCTGCCGGCTGGATCAGCCGGGCGCAGGCCGCCGCGGACCAACTTTCGGCGGACGGAGTGGTTCTGGATGTCTCACAACTGCGCGAGCTGAACCTTGCTGAGCTTAATCAGTTGAGAGAGGCCATCCAGTCGACCGATATTTTCTTCTCTTCCGGCAGAGTTGTCCCGGGACCGGAGCAGACGCCGGTGCTCGACAGATTGGCTGATCAGTTGAAGGAATTCGCCGAAAATGCCCGCAAGGCAGGTGTCACAGCGCGGTTCATGTTGACCGGCCATTCGGACATAACGGGCCGTGAGACGGCCAACGCGTCGATCAGCGCCGCTCGTGCCGAGACGGTTCGCGCGCTTCTCAACAAGCGCGGCGTCGCTCCGGAACTGCTCTTGGTTCGCGGCGCCGGCACCTTTGAGCCGGCGGTGCCCGAAAACGAAAATAGCCGAACTGGGAACTCCACCAATCGCCGCGTTTCGGTTACGGTGAACCTGGAGTAGTGCGGAGCCCGGGATGCTGCAAAAAAAGATCTGCATGTTGGGCGGGTTCGCCGTCGGCAAGACGAGCCTGGTGCGCAGGTTTGTCCAAAGCATCTTCTCGGAAAACTACCTAACCACAGTCGGCGTCAAGATCGACAAGAAAAGCGTCGCGTTTCCAGACAAGACCGTGGACTTGATCTTGTGGGACCTAGCCGGCGAAGACGATATCGGTTCGTTCCGCGTCAGCTATGTGCGAGGCGCGACCGGGCTCGTGCTGGTCGCCGATGGAACCCGGCCAGCCACTCTTGCCGTGGCGCTCACGCTGCGTGAACGGTGCGAGGCCGAATTCGGCGCCATGCCGTTCATATTGCTGTTCAACAAATCCGATCTGACCGATCGGTGGGCGATACCGGAGGGCGAGATCGACGAACTCAAGCAACGTGGATGGCAGGTCTATCTGACGAGCGCGCTATCGGGCGAACATGTCGACGATGCGTTTCGTCAGCTTGCTTCGATGGTCGCCAACTAGACCATGTCCAGTTTGCCGAAGGAAGTCAGAAGCTGGATATACGACTTCTTTTCCAATGAGCGCTTCGCGGCGTATCTGAAGATCGACGGCCGGCAATGCATAGAAGAGAAGGGCGGCAACCTCGAACATTACGGGCTCTCGTCGCTTCGCATCGGCGAGCCCGTTGCCGAGCAGCTTGAATTCATGGAAGGGCTGCTGCCTTGCCCGGAGCTTCCATTCCATATGCCGATGATGGAACTGCCCGGCGGCCACGTCGCCGACCTTCATCTCTTTGGTGACAGCGGCTCGGTGTGGCTGGTCTTTCTCGACGCCACTCCCGAACGTGACCACCAGCAGCGGCTTCAGCAGAAGGCTTATGAAATGACCCTCCTGCAGGAGAGGGAGCGCCAGCTCAATGCCAAGCTGCAATCGACGAACGAGGCGTTAAGGGAGAGCCAGGAGGGCTTGTCGCGCGAATACCGGCGCGCCGAATCCCTGCTCCTCAACATTCTTCCAGCGTCGATCGCGGAGCGGCTGAAAGCGGATGAGCAGATTGCGGACAACCATGCGGAAGTCAGTGTGCTTTTTGCCGACATCGTCGGTTTTACGGAAAGGGCGCGGAGCGTCGGAGCCGCGCCCACGCTCGCTATTCTGAATTACTTCTTCAAGTCGGCGGATATGCTCTCGGAAGAATATGGATGCGAAAAGATTAAGACCATCGGCGATTGCGTAATGGCGGTCTCTGGCCTGCCCACCGCGCGATCCGATCATGCGCAAGCCTTGGCGCATTATGCGCTCGAGCTACGGGCGGCAGCCAGGCGCGAGCGCTTCGCAGGCGAACCGCTAAGCCTCAGGATTGGAATTCACTCCGGACCGATCGTGGCGGGCGTGATAGGCAAAAGACGGTTTGTCTATGACCTGTGGGGCGACACCGTCAATCTCGCCGCACGCATCCAAAAGGCCGCTGAGCCCGATGAAATCCGTATTTCGGATGCAACCCACCAATTGCTCACACCCGATTTTGCTTGCGAGCCGCTTGGGGAAACGGAATTGCGTGGCACAGGTCGCGTGCGAATGTGGCGGCTCTAAAGCATGTCTCCCGAAAGTGGGAACCGGTTTCGGGACAAAGACATGCGCAAGATCAAAAACCTAAAGCGCAGGGAGCGAATCTGAAAGATCGCGACGCGCTTTAGGCACCTTTACGCTTGCCTCAAACGCATCCTATTTTGGAGGGCAGCAGCCACTCGCGGGCATAAAAATGTCGGTACTACCTTTCTTAAGAATTTACGCGCCGCTCAACGCGGTGCTGGCTGCGCCTGGGCTTTTGGCGGTGGCTGGGCTCACGATACCGGACATGTCCGGCCGAAGCAGGCTGGCTCTGGCTGCAGTACTCGCTGCCATTTGGGGCGCCTATCTCCTGCAAATGGCCGCGACGCTGCTTGAGCGTGAGGCGGGAGGCGTTCGGGACAGGACGCCGGCAATCGCCATCGATGTACTCGCGGTCTTGGTTCCACTCGCCGCATTTCTGCTCGTTGGCACGCCCGACCGGAGCCTCTACTGTGCTGTCTGGCTCCTGAAACCGCTGCGCGACTCGACTTTCTTCCCGGTGCTGGGCAGGGTGCTGGCCAACGAAGCGCGCAACCTGATCGGCGTCACCACGCTTTTTGGCGTCGTTCTGTTCGGTGTCGCCCTCGCGGGCTATGTCATCGAGCGCGATATCCAACCGGAAAAGTTCGGCAGCATCCCCCAGGCAATGTGGTGGGCGGTGGTCACGCTGTCCACCACCGGCTATGGCGACGCTATTCCGCAAAGCTTCGCTGGCCGCGTCCTTGCTGGGGCGGTCATGATGAGTGGCATCGGCATCTTCGCCCTCTGGGCCGGCATTCTTGCCACCGGCTTCTATCAGGAGGTTCGTCGCGGGGACTTTGTCCGTAATTGGCAACTGGTCGCCGCCGTGCCGTTGTTTCAGAAGCTCGGACCGGCCGTGCTGGTCGAGATCGTGCGCGCGTTAAGACCTCGCACCGTGCCGGCGGGCGCCGTGATCTGCCGCAATGGCGAGATCGGTGACCAGATGTTCTTCGTCGTGGAGGGGCGCGTCAGCGTCGCGACGCCAAATCCGGTGGAGCTTGGCCCTGGCGCCTTCTTCGGCGAGATGGCGCTGATCAGCGGCGAACCGCGCATGGCGACCGTCAGCGCCGCAACGGCGGTCTCACTGCTATCGCTGCACTCGTCGGATTTCCAGATGCTGTGCAGCAGCAGCCCGGAGATCGCGGAAATCATCCGCAAGACCGCGCTCGAACGGCGCGGCGCGGCGCCGATGGCTTGACCGCACCACGAGGTGCAACTGCGGGACGTGTCCACCCCCGGCTTCACAATTGAGGGAGCCGACGATATCATCGATCTCCGACATTAGGTATCATAGCTTTCCTACTCTGTTGTGGTGGCTTTCCTGCGCCGGTTGGTGTGCGCCTGCGCAACTGCCATTTTTAGCTCGGGTGTGATCTCGACAGGCGTATTCTCTGCCCCATGTGGGTTCTGCAGCCCTTCGACGTGAACGGTCGGGAATGGCAGTTCGATGCCCTGCTCCTTGAAGACTTGGCGGACGCGTACATAGAATTTGCGTTTCATACCGAAGGCGCCTCCCGGTATGGTTGTGGCCTTGACCCTCAATACGATGCCGTACTCGCCGAACTCCTGTACGCCCTGCATCTTGATCGGTGAAAGCACCCAGGGTTTGAATTCGGGATCTTCAGCCAGTTCGAGGCCTATTCGCTTGATCAGCTTGCGAGCGAAGTCGATGTCGGTGTCATAGCCGACGGTGATGTTGAATTTGTCGGTAACCCAATCACGGCTCTGGTTCTGGACTGCCCCGAGTTCACCGAAAGGTATCGTGAACAGCGAGCCACGATGATGGCGCAGCTTCACCGAGCGCAGCGAAAAGCTCTCCACCGTTCCCATATAATTGCCGGCGGTAATGTATTCGCCAACACGAAACGCATCATCGAGAAGAAAAAACACGCCCGAAATGACGTCCTTGACCAGGGTTTGCGCCCCAAATCCCACGGCGACGCCAACGACGCCGGCGCCGGCGATCAGTGGGCCAATCTCGATACCCATTGAAGCGAGGATCATCAACACTGCCATGACGACGATCACCGCGAGCAGAATGTTCTGGATGATCGGCAGGAGCGTGCGCAGCCGCGCCTGCTGCGGATCGACGATCGGAGCCTCCTCGGCGTCGATCACCGCGTGCGGCGTTTCGATGCCAAGCTTTCTCTCGATCAAGGCCTTGATGATCGACCAGCCGAAATCGGCTGCGAGGGCAATGACCACGATATTGATCAAGCCGCGCAATATGAGCGTGGTCGTCGTATTGCTGTCCTGCATGGACTGCATGTTCAGACCCCAGACACGGGCGAGAACATAAGCCGCCGCCAGGATCAGGATCATCCGGATTCCGCGATCGATGACAGCGATCGTCAGCGCCGGGATCGTAGGCCGGCCAGCCTCTTCCGAACCCGGCCGCAGGACGAAATTGACCGCGCGCTGCGTCAGCACGATTGCCAAAGGCAGGAAGAATGCGGCCAAGGTAAACCAGAACAATATAGGAAGGCCTGCGATGCGCAGCAGGAACAGGACGACGAAGTAGGCAGTCAACAACCATGTCGCTCCCGTATGACCGCTTTGGTGCGCATCCTCTCGCTGTGTTCTTGGCCGACGCCAAACGGCAAGCAGAAAGAGCAGCAACAGCACGAAATCGGCGCTTACCGACAGGACCAGCATTCCGTCCTGATCGATGCCGAGACCCGGCAGGAGGATGAATGCGGCGGCGAAGAAGGCGAAGACGCCGACGATCCGGGGCAGCCAATAGAACCAATGGTCGGCTGTTTCGTTGGTGATCGGCAAAGCGCGAACCTCGACAGCGTTTTCGACCTGCATGAAGGAAGGGACGAGCAGGGCTGCGAGATACATGCGCACCGCCGCTGTGGCGACTGCAGCCATCAGAAATGTCAGCACAATCTCACGGATAAGCATTGGCCAGTCGAACAGCATGAACGCGCCGGCGCTGCCCAGCGCGAATGAGACGATCAGCAGGCTGGAATAAAGCGTGCGGCCGCCAATCTTCTTGACCCGCCCAATGGGCGTATCCTTCGATTGCGCAATGATCCAAAGACGGAACGGACGGGTGAGCTTGTACGTCGCCCAGGTGAGCGCCAGGCCGGCAGAGATGAAAATCGCGATCAGCAAAAGCAGTGCGGCAGGCCTCTTGCCGGACATATCCTCCATGGTCTCTGCCCGGACGCGCGCGAACTGGCCCGGCAGCGTGGGCAAGGTTCGCACGATTCTTTCGATATGATGCTTGATCCGATCGAGCGTCGAGGATGCCATCGTATTCATCCGGCCCGGCGCGGCCACGGCATCGGACGATGCGCCGGACGGCGAAGCTCCTGCCGCGGCAGGCGCTCCGGTCGGCCCGGCGTCCTGCTTTCGTTGCTCGGCCACCCAGGCCTTCACCGATGGATCGTCGAGAAGATCGAATAGCTGTTTGACCTTTTCAGGCGGGACGGTCGCCGTCGCCTGCGCCTGTGCCGGATCAGCCAACAAGAGGGCGATGCCAAAGACGAGCGGCCCCGCAATCAGGACAAACATCGCGGTCAGATCTCCGAGACGTCGTGCCGGGCGTGCCCGATTCCTGGCTGTCAATCGTCGATTCATGAATGGCATCGTGCTGCAACCTTCCGGTCAAATCGGTAAGCAAGGACATTTACGTCCATCGTTGCCCTACCTTGAAGAAACCGACATTGCGGTGCAAGACATCGCCGTCCCAGAGCGCGCGACCTCGTTCTGCAAGGCGGTCAGGTCCCTGCCTGCCGGATACGCTTCCGCTCAAAAGCGGTGCCACGTCCCGAGATCTCGGCGATCAAGGGATGAGGTGTACTCCCACTCAATGTACGTGGACGACGACGTAGCGTCCGCCGTAGGCCTGATAATATGTACTTCCGCAGTGCCACAGCACGGTGCCGTTGACCGAAGTTCTCAGGCACGCTGCCGGGAGCCTGGTCACGTAGATAGTCGAACGGCGGATCGTTCGGCGTGTGGTACGCCTCGCGACCCCCGCGACGCTTCCAGGCGTCAGCGGACGGCCGACGCGCGCCTGCGCATCGCCGACGAAAGGGGCGAAGGGTGTAAGGGCCTCGATGAGCCCCGCAAACATTATGGCAACGGCGATTCCGGCAGCGTCGGTCAATCTCAAGCCAGGTCTCGTCATTTTGATCCTCCCAAGAGCTCACCCCTTCGCGCGTTCTTATGTCCGCTTATGTCCGGACTATGCAGCCAGGCGCCCAACGCAGGCTAGAATTTTAGAAGGTACTAATTATCAAATTCGACTTCTATCCGGATTGCGCAAATTCCATCGAACCGCTGGCGATGATGACCGGCATTTCTCGGCGCGGGTTGCGCCCCGGTCACGATCTTCCGGCGCGCTGCAGTGTTTGGTAGGAGCTGCGGCGGCCGCTCGGCCGAGAGCTGTCCGCACTTGTTCAGGTCGGGGAAGACAGACCCGAGCGCTTCGTGCGAATGTAGCTCCATGAAGGGCTTCGGATTATTGTTGGCGCCCATCACATCACGAAATGCGGGGTCCAGAGTGAAGAACGCTGTCCGGCCTTTCGCATCGCGCCGGTCGCATGGGAGACGATGAGTTTGCGAACGGTGAGGGGCGATCTGCGGCTTCTTGGTAATACAAATTGAAAATTGCGCCCTCATGTTTCACAAGAGGTCGTAGACTCAGGATGGTTTTGAAGCCTGCGGGGTCGCCCAGGCTCCTCAAGGCGAGAATTCGAAAAGACGTTCAACAATGACCCATCACGGACAAGACGCTCGGATTCTCATGTACAGCCACGACACGTTCGGGCTCGGCCATTTGCAGCGCTGCCGGACGATCGCGCATTCGCTGGTCGAGGATTTCCACGGACTTCAGGTGCTTATCATTTCGGGTGCGCCCATCGCCGGCGCCTTCGACTACCGCGCCCGTGTCGACTTCGTGAAGATTCCCAGCGTCATCAAGTTGCGCAACGGCGAATACACCTCGCTGGAAAAGGATATCGATCTACATGAGACCCTCAGGATGCGCCAGTCGATCATCCGACACACAGCCGAGACCTTCCGGCCGGATATCTTCATCGTCGACAAGGAACCGCTCGGCCTGCGCGGTGAGATTGAGGACACGCTGTCCTACCTCAAGACGCGAGGTACTACGCTCGTGCTTGGCCTGCGCGAGGTGATGGATGCGCCGCATCTGCTCGAAGCAGAGTGGGCACGCAGGGATGTGATGCGCAAGATAGGCCTGTTCTACGACAAGGTCTGGGCCTATGGCCCGCCGGATTTCTACGATCCGTTGACCGGCTTGGATGTGCCGCCGGCTGTCAGGGCCAAGATGCGGTTCGTCGGCTTCCTGCAACGGAGCCTGCAGCGGAACGAGTTGCCGGGCCACCGGCCCGAGGGCGAGTATATCCTGGTTACCACCGGCGGCGGCGGTGACGGCGCCGAGCTGATCCACGACGTCATCGATGCCTATCAACAGGGTCCGCAATTGCAGCATAGGGCGCTGATCGTGCTTGGGCCTTACATGCCAGCGCGCAAGCGCAACAAGCTGCTCAAGAAGGGGTCCAAGATCCCCTGCGTCAAGATCATCGAGTTCGACAACCGCATGGAAGACCTGATTGCCGGCGCCAAGGCGGTAGTGGCAATGGGTGGTTACAACACCTATTGCGAGATCCTGTCTTTCGACAAGCCGGCGCTGATCGTGCCGCGCGTCGAGCCCCGCCAGGAACAACTGATCCGCGCTCGGCGCGCAGCCGAACTCGGCCTGATCGAGATGCTTTTGCCGGACGAAGCCAAGGATTCCCAGCGGTTTGCCGAAGCACTGGTGGCGCTACCGGACCGGCCCCGCCCATCTCAGAGCAATCCGCATCTGAGGCTGGAAGGACTGCCTCATATTTCCGAAATCGTCGCAGACCTGCTCGATCGGCGGGCCAGCCCTCACCTTTCGGTCATTGAGGGAATGAGCTGAGTTGCAACGTCGCAAGATCGTCGTGGTTCTGAAGGGCTATCCGCGGTTGTCGGAAACCTTCATCGCGCAGGAACTGCTCGGTCTGGAGCGCGCGGGATTCGACCTGATACTCGTCGCGCTCAGGCGGCCGACCGACGCAAAACGCCACCCTGTGCATGACGAGATCAAGGCGCCCGTCCGTTATCTGCCGGAATATCTGCATGAAGAACCGCTGCGCGTGCTTCGCTCGCTGTTTGCCTATCTGCTGCGGCCGGGGTTTTGGCGCGCGCTCGGATCGTTGGCTGCCGATATCCCCCGCGACTTTACGCGCAATCGCGTGCGCCGCTTCGGGCAAGCGCTCGTGCTGGCGGCCGAATGGCCGGAAGACGCGGGATGGTTGCATGCCCATTTCGCGCACACGCCGGCATCCGTGACGCGCTATGCCAGCTTGCTTCGTAGTCTGCCCTGGAGCTGCTCAGCCCATGCCAAGGACATCTGGACTTCTGCGGACTGGGATCTGGCCGGCAAGCTTTCCTCGGCACGCTGGACGGTCACTTGCACGAAAACCGGCTTCGATCGTCTCAAAGAACTCGCAAACGGCAACTCGTCCGTGCATCTGAGCTACCATGGGCTCGACCTTGATCGCTTCGGCAGTTTCGGCGAGGCGCGAAAACAGCATGACGGCTCGGCGGCGGACGATCCGGTTATCATTCTCAGTGTCGGGCGCGCCGTTGCAAAGAAAGGTTACGATACCTTGCTGGAGGCGCTTGCCCTCTTGCCTGGCGATTTGGCGTGGCATTTCGAGCATATCGGCGGCGGAGAGGAACTGGAACGGCTCAAGGCGCTGGCGCAAAAGTTCGGACTGGATGGTCGCGTGTCCTGGAAGGGCGCGCTTGCGCAAGAGGAGGTGCTTGAGCACTACCGGTGCGCCGACATCTTCGCCCTGGCCTGCAGGATCACCGCAAATGGGGACCGGGACGGTCTGCCGAATGTTCTGGTGGAGGCGGCCAGCCAGCGGCTTGCCTGCGTGTCGACCGATATTTCCGGCGTGCCGGAGCTTTTGTCGCCGGATGAAACCGGGCTGCTGGTTCCGACGGAAAACCCAATTGCCCTCGCACAGGCGCTGGAGCGCCTGATCCGCGATCCCGTGCTGCGCGCCCGCCTCGGCGACGCCGCTGAGCGGCGCGTGCGTGGCAATTTCGACCATACGGCAAGCATTGGACAGCTCAAGGAACTTTTCGAGCGGGAGTGGCGGGCCGCCGAATGAAGCGCGTCTTCCTCTATGTCCAGCACCTGCTCGGTATCGGCCATCTCGCGCGCTCCAGCCGCATCGCGGCAGCACTGGTCGATGACGGGTTTGACGTAACCGTCGTGACCGGCGGTGCGCCGATCGCGGGGTTTCCGGGACCACGGGTAAATACTGTAACCCTGCCGCCTGTCACCTCCGGCGATGAAGGATTTTCCGGACTTGTCGATCTGCAGGGCAGACCCATCGACGATGATTTCAAGAAACGGCGTTCAGAGACACTGCTGCAGGCATACCGGGATTGCAGACCTGATATCGTCATTGTGGAGGCCTTTCCGTTTGGACGCCGGCAGATGCGTTTCGAACTCTTGCCGCTGATCGAGGCCATCGAGGCGACATCGCCCAGACCGCTGCTGGCGACATCCGTCCGCGATATTCTTCAGGAGCGCGTCAAGTCGGGCCGAAACGAGGAAACGGTCGATCTCATCAACAGGCATTTCGACCTTGTCATGGTCCACGGCGATCCGGCTTTCGCAACCATCGACAAGACATTTCCGCTGGCCGGGGCAATCAGGGCCGAGGTCACCTACACAGGGCTCGTTGCCGCGCCGCCATCGCCCGCGGCCACCGGGCGCTTCGACATTCTGGTTTCGGTTGGCGGCGGGGCTGCCGGAAGGGGTCTTGTCAGTTCCACCATCGCAGCGGCGCAGAATGCCAACAATGGCTGGAAATGGTGTTTGATCACCGGCCCAAACTTGCCGAAAGACGAGTTTGACGCCATCGCACGCGATGTCACGCCGGGCTTGTCCATCTTCCGGTTCCGCGAGGATTTCGCCAGCCTGCTGACCGGCGCCCGCCTGTCGGTCTCGCAGGCGGGTTACAACACGGTCTGCGATGTCCTGCGCGCGGGTTGTCGCTCCCTGCTCGTGCCGTTTGCAGCCGGCGGGGAAACCGAACAAACGGTTCGCGCCCTGATGCTCGAAGAACTCGGTCTTGCAACGGTGCTGATGGAAAAGGACCTGACGCCTGAAGGTTTGGCGCAGGCGATCGAACAGGCGCTGGTGGCGCCGAGGCCGTCCGCGCATCGTCTCGATCTGGAAGGGGCGCGTCACTCGGCGCAAATCCTGCGCGAGCGCCTCAAGTCCTAGAGCGATTCACCGTTTCACGGAAACGGCGAACCGCTCTATCTCTTTGATTTGACGCAGTTCCGGACGGAATACCGTTTCCTGGTATCTGCCTTAGTCTTCATGCATGTCGTTGTCCCAAAACCGCTGCGCAGTTTTGGGCGAGACGCATCACACAGTTCCTATCAGCATGAAGCGCGTATATTTTTTTGTCGGCAGTTCGCCCGAGAACCGCACCTCGCGAAGCGCAGCCATTGCCTCGAAGGCTGCAAGTGAAACCACGCAGTTGATGTGAGTCGGCTCGCTGAAATAGTCATTCGATTGCAGCAGTACATTCGTGCCCCGCGGAAGTAGGGCAAGCCAGGCGCGCAGATCGGCGATGTGCTCGCAGCTCGTATTGACTATCAGGTCGGACGGCCCGGCCGCATAGTCGAGCGCGTACATATCTGCCGTCAGCGCCCGGAACCGGTCGCCGGCTTCCCGGTTGAGGGTCCGGGCGACCGGCGCTACCTCGGGGTCGATATCGATGCTGTCGACAGCCGCGATGTCGAAGCGGGCGTCGTTGAAAAGCATCGCCGGCAATACGCCGTACCATCCACCCAGAACCCATATGCGCTCGAACCGGCCGCCGCAGCTTTCGAACAGGCTGTCCAGCGCCCACATCTTGCAGGCGACCTGCTTGTGGTTGAAGGCGTTGGCGATATCGGCCCGCGGATGCTTGGCGATAACGCGCGCCAGCCCCGCCACAAGAGGGTGGTTGACATAGGCAGCAATTCCCCGCGTGAGGTCCAAGGCTTGCTCGTGCCCGTCCATGCCGGCATTGCGTGGTTGCGTGACATCCATCATATTCGTCTTGTATTTCGGGATTTCGGGCGACACAACGCAATCTTGCCCCGCCAAGCGCCTCGCAGGCTTCGAACGTGTCGCCGGCGATGGTTGCCGATGCGCCGTTCACCAGCTGCTTCTACTTTGTTCCTTAAACTGAAGGTCCACAGTCGCATATGGAACCCAGCCTAGCTCGCTATATCTGGACGCATACCAAGAAGCAGCAGCTCTGGATATTGATCATCGTCCTGCTTTCGATGATCCCGTATTTCATGTCCTTTGACCTGCCGAAGCTGATCGTCAACGGCCCGATCCAAGGCAAGGGCTTCGAGCAACCGGGCGCGACCCAGCCCTTCATGAGGCTGCACTACAACCTGCCGTTCATCGGAGAGGTCCAGTTCTTCTCCGGTTTTCAGCTCGACCGGACGACGACGCTGTTTGCTCTGAGCCTTGTGTTCCTCCTGCTGGTCATCATCAACGGCCTGTTCAAATATTACATCAACACCTACAAGGGCCGCCTCGGCGAACGCATGCTGCGGCGTATCCGCTTCGATCTGGTCGATCGTGTGCTGCGGTTTCCGCCGCGTTATTTCAAGCGCGTGAAATCCGCCGAAGTGGCGACCATGGTCAAGGACGAGGTGGAGCCCCTGGGCGGTTTCATCGGCGATGCCTTCCTGCAGCCGGTGCTGCTCGGCGGCCAGGCGCTGACGGCCATGCTGTTCATCGTGGTCCAGAACTTCTGGCTCGGAATGATCGCCGCCGTGATCGTGGCGATCCAGATCGTGCTCATCCCGCGAATGCGGCGGCGGTTGATCGTGCTCGGACGCAGACGGCAGTTGACGGCGCGCGCGCTTTCGGGCCGCGTCGGCGAAATCGTCGACGGCATCGGCGCGGTTCACGTCCACGATACATCAAATTACGAGCGCGCCGACATAGCTGCCCGGCTCGGCCTCATCTTCAAGATCCGCTTCGATCTTTACCAATGGAAATTCATGGTGAAGTTCCTCAACAATTTTCTCGCGCAGATCACGCCGTTTCTGTTCTACATGGTCGGCGGGTATCTGGTCATCCAGGGGCGGCTGGACGTCGGCCAGCTCGTGGCCGTGATCGGCGCCTACAAGGATCTGCCTGGACCGATGAAGGAACTGATCGACTGGGATCAGGACCGGCAGGATGTCCAGGTCAAATATCAACAGGTCGTTGAACAATTCACCGTCGAGGGTCTCATTGCGCCGCGGATCGGGGCACTGACGATCGACGATCCCGGTCCGATGACCAACCCCCTGTCGGCGATCGGTCTGTCCATGACAGACGATGGCGGTGCAATGCTCCTCGACCGTATCTCCCTCCAGGTCAAGCCCGGTGAGACGGTGGCGCTGGTCAGCACTTCAACAGGTGGAGCGGAGGCGCTTGCAGAAGCCTTCGCACGGCTGAACTGGCCCGAAAGCGGAAGGGTCGCTTCGGGCGCCGACGACCTGCTTGAACTCCCCGAAGCAGTGACCGGCCGGCGCATATCCTATGCCTCGTCGGATGTCTTCCTGTTCCAGGCAAGCCTCCGCGACAATCTGCTTTATGGGTTGAAGCATGCGCCGCTGACATCGGTGACTTACGACGGTGCCGCGGCGGACCAGCAACGCTGGAACATCGACGAGGCGCGCCGGTCGGGCAACCCTGACCTCGATATCCACAGCGACTGGATCGACTATGCTTCCGCCGGCGCAACCGGCCCGCACGACCTCTTTGAAGCCGTGCGCCAGGTGCTCGACGCGGTTCTTCTGTCGCGCGACATTCTGGATCTAGGCTTGCGTTCTTCGGCCGATCTCACGCGCCACACGGAGCTTGCCGGGCGCATCGTTGAACTGCGTGCGGCGCTGCGAACCCGGCTGGAACACGAAGGATTGAGCGGACTGGTGGTTCCTTTCGAACCGGGCGCCTACAACAAGGAAGCAACGATCGGCCAGAACCTGCTCTTCGGCGCTGCCGCCGGCCCGGAGCTGGCCGACAGGGCTCTGGCGGCAAATCCCTATTTTGCTTCCGTGCTGAGACAAGCCGGCCTCGATCGCACGCTTTACGAAATGGGCTTGGAGATCGCTGAACAGGCGATCGAGCTGTTTGCCGACCTGCCGCCCGATCACCCGTTCTTCCAGCAGCTCGCCTTCATGAGCGCTGAGGAGATACCCGCCTACGAAACCTTGCTGCAGCGGCTCAAGAACCGTCCCTACGAGACGGTTTCAGAGAGCGACCGCGCCATGATCGTCACCTTGAGCTTTGCCTATATCGAGCCCCGGCATCGCTTCGGCTTGCTGAGCGACGAATTGATGAACAAGATCGTCGCCGCACGCAACCGGTTCTATGAAGACCTGCCGCCCGAGCTGCAAAACGCGGTCGAACGCTACGATCCAGCCAAGTACATTGCCGCGGCTACCGTCATGGAGAATGTCCTGTTCGGGCGTCTGGGCAGCAACCATCCCGACGCGCCGGACCGCATACGCTCCATCGTCTATGACATTCTTGATGAACTGGGGCTTTATACCGAACTGCTGGATGTCGGTTTGGACTTCAACGTCGGTGCCGGCGGCAGGCGGTTGACCAGTGGACAGCGACAGAAGCTCGATGTTGCCCGTGCCCTGCTCAAGCGTCCCGATTTCCTCATTCTCAACCGGCCGCTGTCGGCGCTCGACCAGCGCGTGCAGGAGAAGGTGCTGCAAAACGTGCTCGAGGAAGCCAGACGCGACGGCCGTTCGCCGGCAATCGTGTGGGTCGTGACGAATCCAACAATGGCGATGATGTTCGATCGGGTTGTCGTCTTCGACTCGGGTCGTTTGGTGGAAGACGGAACACACGAGACGCTTTTGGCAGGGGGCGGTATTCTCAAGGAACTGCTGTCATAGTGCATTGGACATTCAGATGGGTCATTCCGCCGGTGGGAACTGCAAGGTCAAGGGTTTGAGCTTTCGGCTGAGTTGGGCTCGCCGCCTCAAGTGGCTTGTATTGCCACCCGGAAACGGAACTGATTTCATCTGGGCGTCGGTTGTTCTAGTCTCGCAGACGTGAATTTTGGGAAGGTTTGGGACAATGCTGCTCAAGGATGAGGTTGGAATGCTGCAACGCGTTCCCTTGTTCTCCGGCATAGAGCCGGCAAAGCTCAAGCTGCTCGCGTTCACGTCCGATCGCGTGAGCTACGGCGCCGGCGAGATCCTTTTCCGGCAGGGCGACGAGGGAGACGCCGCCTATGTCATCCTTTCAGGCAGGGCGGATATTCTGGTCGATTCCGACGGTGGATCGATAAAAGTGGCCGAACTGGTGCCAAATTCGATCGTTGGCGAGATTGCCATATTGTGCGACGTCTATCGCACTGCGACCGTTAGAGCCGCTAGTCCGCTGGAAGCCTTGAGAATCCGAAAGGAGCATTTCCTGAGGCTTATGAGGGAGTTCCCGGACATGACCATCGAGATGGTACGGGTCCTCGCCGATCGCTTGAGCCATACGACCGCGGATCTGATCGACGCACGAAGCGCCAAACAATGAATGATTTGCGCCGATTCTTGCCGTCGTGATGGCACTGGCCTCTCACGGAAAGGGTCACCAAGAGGAAAACCCGTCTCGCCTAGCAGCTGTTGTTTGGCTACGATGGCCGAGGGGTACCACGAAGGGCTTGCATGGACGACGACGTTTTCCTGGTCAAGTTTTGGGGGGTGCGCGGCAGCATTTCGGTATCGGGGCCAGAATTCTCCCGCTATGGCGGCAACACGATCTGCATTGAGATGCGATGCGGTAAGCATACGCTTCTCTTCGACGCGGGCTCTGGCCTGCCGCCTGCCGGACGAGCGCTTCGGGCGTCGGGCGTAACCGATTTCGACCTGTTTTTCACCCATTGCCACTACGACCACATCATCGGGCTGCCGGCTTTCAAGCCGATCTATGACCGCACCGTCAAAGTCAGGCTCTGGTCCGGGCATCTTGCAGGACGCATGACGACCCAACAGATTGTCGATGAGTTCATGCGGCCGCCTTGGTTTCCGGTGAGACTGGACGTCTGCAAGGCAAGCCTCGACTACCGCGATTTCGTATCAGGAGACGTTCTTCGGCCGCGCGAAGGGGTGGTGATCCGAACCGGCAGCCTAACCCATCCCGGTGGCTGTATAGGCTATCGGGTCGAATGGGGCGGCCGCGTCGTGGCGGTGATCACCGACACCGAACACGAGCCGGGCAAGCTTGATCAGGCGGTCCTCGACCTCATCGAAGATGCCGACCTCGTCATTTACGATTGCACCTACACCGAGGAGGAAATGGAGCGCTACCGCGGCAACGGGCACTCGACATGGCAACAGGGGGTCAAGCTCTGCGAGGCGGCCGGCGCGCGGGAGCTTGCGCTGGTTCACCACGATCCGGCACGCACCGACGAGGAACTGGGCGAGATCGAGAAACTGGCCAAGGACAGGTTTGCCGGCGCTTTTGCCGCGCGGGATGGCCAGACGCTCGAATATCCAATCTTATCGCACAAAGCGCGCTGAGCTGTCTCCTCTCTCTTCTTGTTTTGACGCAATTCCGGACGGAAAGCCGCTCACACTTTTCCTGGGATTGCTCTACCGGCGCCGCGCCTGACCAATGTCCTGATCAGAAGCCATGCGCAGGCCTCAGTCCGTGCGGTGACCGTGAACAGCCGTTCGAGGAAAAGCCAGGCCGATTCATCATGGACGAGATGGTGGGTGAGCAGGCCGACCGGCTCGCCGTCGTCGAATGCGCGCCGCAATTGCGCGATGATCGTCTGAACCAATATGCCGTGATCGCGGCAACCGCGCGTGCCATGCCAATCCATGATGTCGACATTGCTGTTGATGACAGCCAGCGAAGCAGGCTTCGGCGGCCCATAGACCGACAATGCCGCAAATCCTATCGATCCAAGCTCGGATATCAAACTGGCGTCGATCCTGTTCCAGGGCGGCACCAGCATCGGAACGGCACGTGCGCCGTGCAGGCCGGTTATGCGCGACAGCCCGCGAGCCAGATCATTGAGAACCGCCTCGCGGGACCGGTGCGGGCCGAACTCCTGCTTTTTCTGCCCCTCCGACGCGTGATTTCGGTGCGCCCAGCCATGGATGGCGACCGTGGCATGCGGCGCCTCGTCAAGCCGGGCGACCAGCTTCCCATCGGTCAGGGCCGGAATGACGGCCAGAGTGACCGGAATTGCGAATTGACCGGTGAGGTCGAGCAGCCGATCGAGCGCAGGCGTCGGATCCACGGCGTCATCGTCGCGCAGCCAGAACTCAGCCTTGCGGTCCGCCCGTTGCCAGCGCGCCAGTTCCTCCACCAAGGGTTGCCAGATCTGATCGGATGTCATGAAACCGGGATCCTCGCAAGAAGTTCGGCCAGACGCGCTGCCGCGGCACCAAGGGAGCGTTCTTCGAGGATGAAACGTCTGGCTTCTGCGGCCATGATAGTCCTTTCGTCGTTACGGGCCAGAAGCCTTTCAATGGCTGAAGCGAACGCCGTCACATTGCCCGGCGGGGTGAGGAACCCGGTCTGGCCGTCCCGCACGACCTCCGGCACGCCGGCGATGTCCTGGGCCACCACCGGAAGGCCGGCGGCCTGCGCTTCAAGATAGGCAACGCCATAGGCCTCGCCGAAACCCGGCCAGACGTAAATTCCCCCACTGTAGAGGACATCCGGCACGGCGGCCGGCTCAATCGCGCCAAGCCATTCGATACGGTCGGCGGGCAAGCCAGCAAATTGCGCTTTGACCTCGTCACGGGCAGGCCCGTCGCCGACGACCGACATGGTCCAGGGCAGGTGACCGATCGAACCGAGCGCCTGCGCCAGCATGCGATAGCTTTCGAGTTTGTCGCCCGGGCGCATCATGGCGACGGTAACGAGGCGCGTCGGACAACCCCGTGCCGGCGTTTCACGGAATGCCGATGTGTCGATGAAGGGCGAAAGCATGCCGAAGGTGGCGCCGGGTACCGCATCAGCCAGTCCCTGGCGGTCCCTTTGCGTGAAGCAGATGTTCAGCGCCGCTCGTTTGACGGCTCGCGCCACCAACGCTTGCGTATCGGCCCACAAACCGGCGTTGCGCCGGCTCGAATAGGAGGCTTCCGCTGTCACATAGGGGAGGCCAACGGCCGCCGTCAGCTCGGGCCCGATCAGGTCGGGCGCCTTGTAATAGGGATGATAAGTGAACCAGAGATCGGGCTTGCCGTCACGATCCCAAAGCCTTGTCAGCCGCGCGGTTTCCCCTTTTGCCTCGATCTTGAGCGCATCGAAACTTTTCGGCTCCGGTTCGCGTAGATAGAAGCGCAATTCGGATGCCAGTTCGACGCTATGCCCCACGTGCTCCAGCGCCTTGATAAGCGTCCGTGCCATCTGGCGGTCGCCGGAGGCAACGAGATCGTTGGGTGACTTCAGCGGCGCGTAGAAGGCAATTCGCATCGCCGGACCCTATCATCGCAAAGCCGGCGCAAGTCAATTTCGAAGCATGATCGTCGTCACCTTCAAGCAGTGGAATGTGCTATCTGATGCTTATGGAAACAGCTGCCGCGCCCGACCCGTTTGTCGCTTCTCTGCCGGTCTTCGCAAAGTTCGAAAGCGTTGCCGATATCGACAACTATCGGCCTCTCCCCGAAG
>NZ_RZRX01000379.1:0-4117 GCF_003997405.1 Mesorhizobium sp. M2A.F.Ca.ET.042.01.1.1 | reverse complement strand
GACCAGCTGGGGCGATCTCGACGTGATGTTCGCCACCACGCGTGGCACCGTGCGCCGCAACAAGCTCAGCGACTTCGTCCAGGTCAACCGCAATGGCAAGATCGCCATGAAGCTGGAGGAAGAGGGCGACGAGATCCTCGGCGTCGAGACTTGCACCGACAATGACGACGTGCTTTTGACGGCGAATTCCGGCCAGTGCATTCGTTTCCCGGTCTCCGACGTGCGCGTCTTCCAGAGCCGCAATTCCGTCGGCGTGCGCGGCATAAGCATGGCCGAGACCGACCGCATCATCTCGATGTCGATCATCGAGCATGTCGATGCGTCACCCGCCGAGCGCGCAGCCTATCTGAAGCGCGCGGCGGTCGAACGCCGGCTTGCCGCCGGCGCAGCCGGCGAGGAAGAGGAGATCGCGCTCACCAACGAGGAGGTCGGCGAGGAAGCCGAGCTTTCCGACGAGCGCTACGAATTCCTGAAGGCGCATGAGCAACTCGTGCTGACGGTGACCGAATATGGCTACGGCAAGCGCTCGTCGTCCTACGACTTCCGCCTGACGGGGCGCGGCGGCAAGGGCATCCGCGCCACCGACGTGTCGAAGACGGCCGAGATCGGCCGCCTGGTCGCGACCTTCCCGGTCGGCAATGACGATCAGATCATGCTGGTTTCGGACGGCGGCACGGTGATCCGGGTGCCGGTCAACGGCATACGCTTTGCCAGCCGCGCCACCAAGGGCGTGACGATCTTCAACACGGCCGAAGGCGAAAAGGTCGTGTCGGTGGAGCGGATTTCGGAGCCGCAGTCGGACGAAGAGGCGGAAGACGTGGCTTCGAGCGAGGCTGGTGCGGACGATACGGGCGGGAGCGAATAGATTTCGTCCGGCTCAACCGGCCCGTTGGGCCGGTTCGATCATGACGGGGATCAGTGGCGACGGTAGACGTTGCGGTGGGCGAAACCATCGAGGCGCTTGGTGTTGGCCTTGACGCGCACCCGCGCTGCTTCCTGATGCAACCCGAAGGCGGTCGCGATGAGCATCACGATGGTCATTGCTGTGGCAAGCATGTAGATCAGCATTTGCGTGTTCTCCTGGGCTTACAACGACGAGATGGGGATTTTGTTTCGTCCCTTGAAGCGGCAACCTAGTGAACGCTGCGTGAAACGTTCGTGATTGCCGCGTTCATCTGTCGTTCATCGGCGCAAAAAGGTTCACGGTGGGCAACCTATCGGATTTGCCTTTTTCTGAGAGGTTCGCTAGAGCGTTTCACCGTTTCAAGATAACAGCGAACCGCTCTATCTTTTTGTCTTTGCTCAATTCCGGACGGAAAACCGCTCACACTTTTCCTGGAATTGCTCTAGAAGCCTGCCATGACCGAACGCACCGCCCTTTACGCCGGCTCATTCGACCCGCTGACCAACGGCCATCTTGACGTGCTCAAGGCGTCGCTGGCGGTGGCCGACACCGTCTATGCGGCGATCGGCATCCATCCAGGCAAGAAGCCGTTGTTTTCCTTCGAGGAACGCGTGGAACTGATCGAGGCGGCAACCAAGGCCGAATTCGGCAAGGACAGCGGTCGTATCAAGGTCGTTGCCTTCGACGGGCTGGTCATCGACGCGGCCCGCAAGCAGGGCGCCTCGATCATGATCCGCGGCCTGCGCGACGGCACCGATCTCGATTATGAAATGCAGATGGCCGGCATGAACGAGACGATGGCGCCGGAACTGCAGACGGTTTTTCTGCCCGCCAGCCCGTCGGTGCGCACCATTACCGCCACACTTGTGCGCCAGATTGCCTCGATGGGCGGCGACATCCGCCCATTCGTGCCGGCGGCTGTCGCCGGGGCGCTCACCGCCAAGTTCATCAAATAGGTTTTCCCGGAGATCCCTATGCAGCTGAAGAAGCTTGCTTCGTTCCTTGTCGTGCTTGCCGGCCTTTTCGCGGCATCCCTTTTCTCGGCATCCGGGCCGGCCGTCGCCGCCGACAAGGAAAACACCATGATCATCACGCTCAAGGATGGCGACGTGACGATTGCGCTGCGCCCCGATCTGGCGCCTAAGCATGTCGCGCAGATCAAGAAGCTGGTGCGCGACGGCGCCTATGACAATGTCGCCTTCCACCGCGTCATCGACGGCTTCATGGCGCAGACCGGCGACGTAAAGTTCGGCAACATGAAGAAGGGTTTCGACCCGCAAGCCGTCGGCACCGGCGGTTCCGATCTTCCCGATCTGCCGGCCGAGTTCTCGCAGAGCGAGCAATTCACGCGCGGCGTGATCGGCATGGCGCGGTCGCAGGACCCGAATTCGGCCAACTCGCAATTCTTCATCATGTTCGCGCCGGCGCCGAACCTCGACGGCCAGTACACCATCGTCGGCAAGGTGGTCGGCGGCATGGACCTCGTCGACAAGATCAAGAAGGGCGACGAGGCCGACAACGGCACGGTCAGCGACCCCGACCGCATGATCAAGGTTCGCATCGCCGCCGACGGCAAATAAACCCCTCAATTTTCAAAAAGGATTTCTGACATGGCTGAGATCAAGGATCGCGAGAACGCGCTGATCATGGAAACGACCAAGGGCAAGGTCGTCATCGAAATGTATCCCGAACTGGCCCCCGGCCACGTCGCCCGGATCAAGGAACTGGCGCGTGAGGGCGCCTATGACGGCGTCGTGTTCCACCGCGTCATCGACGGCTTCATGGCGCAGACCGGCGACGTCAAGTTCGGCAACTCCTCGAAGCCGACCTATGCGCCGTCGCGCGCGGGCATGGGCGGGTCCGACAAGCCGGACCTCAAGGCCGAGTTCTCCAACGCCAATCATGGCCGCGGCGCCTGCTCGATGGCTCGGGCGCAGAACCCGAACTCGGCGAATTCGCAGTTCTTCATCTGCTTCGACGATGCCGCCTTCCTCAACCGCCAGTACACGGTGTGGGGCCAGGTTATCGAGGGCATGGAAAATGTCGACAAGATCAAGCGCGGCGAGCCGGTGCAGGATCCCGACAAGATCGTGTCGCTGAAGGTCGCGGCCGACGTCAAGTAAGGGCATAACGATGATGGGCGCAGTCTGGTCCCTGCTCGGCATCCTGTCCGGCGCCTTCATCGCCATCCAGGCGCCGATCAATTCGCAACTGGCGGGCGGCCTCGGCCTTCCCGTGGCCGCCGCGGCGTTTTCGTTCCTGTCGGGCGCCATCGTCCTTGGCATCATTGCCTTCGCGGTGGTGAGGTTGCAGGGCATTTCGCTCGACTGGAAGGCGCCGGCGCCCTGGCTGTTCATCGCCGGCGGCATGCTCGGCGGCTTCTATGTCACGCTCTCCACCATTCTGACACCACGCATCGGCGCTGCGGCCCTGATGGCCTTCCTGGTCGCCGGGCAGTTGCTCGCCGGCATGCTGATCGACCGCGTCGGCTTCCTTGGCGTGGCGGTGCGCGAAATCTCGCTCGGCCGCGTCGCCGGCGCGGTAATGCTGCTCGCCGGGGCGCTGCTCATCCGGCTTTTCTGATGCGTGTCGACCTGTTCGACTTCGAGCTGCCGGAGGAGCGCATCGCGCTTCGTCCGGCGGAACCGCGCGACAGCGCCAGGCTGCTGGTCGTCGAGCCGGGCGAACCATTGCAGGACCGCATTGTCCGCGACCTGCCTTCGCTGCTAAGGCAAGGCGACGTGCTGGTGTTCAACGACACCAAGGTCATCCCGGCGCAACTGAAGGGCATGCGCAAGCGCGGCGAGGCGGTGGCGCAGGTCGAGGCGACGCTGCATATGCGCGTGGCGCCGGACCGCTGGCAGGCCTTCATGCGGCCGGGCAAGCGCATCGCCGCCGGCGACCGCATCCATTTCGGTCATGACGGCAATTCCTGCTTCCTCGGCCAGCTCGACGCGACGGTGCTCGAAAAGGGCGAGGCTGGCGAGGCGCTGCTCGGTTTCGACCTTTCCGGGCCGTTCCTCGATGAGGCGCTGCATGCCGTCGGCCACATTCCGCTGCCGCCTTATATCGCCTCGAAGCGCGACGACGACGAGCGCGACCGCGCCGACTACCAGACCATCTATGCCAGGGAAGAGGGCGCGGTCGCTGCCCCCACCGCCGGGCTGCATTTCACGCCAGCGCTGTTTGCCGCGCTCGACGCCCAGGGCATTG
>NZ_RZRX01000378.1:0-4192 GCF_003997405.1 Mesorhizobium sp. M2A.F.Ca.ET.042.01.1.1 | reverse complement strand
ATAAATGTTCCGGGCACTCACTCGGGCTGTTCTCTGCTCGGAAATTCCCGCGCTCTTCCCTGGAGTAGGGTGGCGATGGAAAGGACTGGCTGGCTTGCTGAACGAGGCAGGAGGCGCCCGCAGAGCCGCAGCGGATTGAAGGATGCGACCGACGCGAGCATGCGGCACGCTGCCGCCGACCTAGAAAGGAGTCAGCCCCTTGCGAGCGGCATCGCAAAACGTGGCGCTGACCTTCGGCTCGCCGACGAGCCAAGTCGGGTGCGAGGTGATGGCCGCAGCGGTCGAACACGGAGATTGAATAATTGCCGGTCGTCGCCATCCGCTGCTGCGAAACAAAGCCCGCTCGCGGCTAAGCCGGTTCTCGGGAGGCGAATTCAACAGGAGCGCGCGGCGCACCCTCATCTATTCGAAAATATCATGGCCCGATCTGGGGCGACCACTACCAGTAAGGTCGCACCCCTCCCGCAACGGCCACTAGGCAGGTTTGCACCTCTCAAAATTCGCGTGAACGTCGGCCTTCGGCATTGAAAAACTTTAACAGTAAAGCGCAATTTTCTGGCAGGGAGTACGCGGAACCATGCTGGAGCGCCACTCATGTCAGTCTATGCAGTTTGGAATAACAAAGGGGGAGTCGGAAAGAGCTATCTGACTTTCCAGATCGCAGCCGAATACGCACGTACCCATCCGAATGAGAAGGTGCTTGTGATCGATCTATGCCCGCAATCGAATTCGTCGAGTATGCTTCTGGGTGGGATCA
This sequence comes from Mesorhizobium sp. M2A.F.Ca.ET.042.01.1.1, assembly GCF_003997405.1. Lineage (NCBI taxonomy): Bacteria > Pseudomonadati > Pseudomonadota > Alphaproteobacteria > Hyphomicrobiales > Phyllobacteriaceae > Mesorhizobium > Mesorhizobium sp. M2A.F.Ca.ET.042.01.1.1. The sequence goes on along the minus strand of NZ_RZRX01000378.1, from coordinate 3,435 downwards.
TTGAGGGCGAAAGGCACTTGGATCAGATTGCCCTTACGGCTGCGGCGCGTCGGAAAACGATCGCAGGGTACATCGAAGAACGAATTCTCAGCCCTTATATGAGTCCGAATGTGGGAGCCTCATACGTGTCTAAGGTGCGGCCTTTCAACGAGACGATTCCAGATAACCTATATCTGGTCGTCGGCGATGAGGAGCTTGAAATTCAAGCTTCCCGTGTCGCGAATGCAACCACACCGGGACCAGCAGACGCGTGGCGAATCGTGCACTTTTGGATATCTGATCTGATCGCGGATATTCGCCGCTCGTGGGGCGTGCAAGATTCGACCGTCTTTATCGACTGCAATCCCAGCTTCACGGTCTACACAGAGCTTGCCATGTCAGCCTCAGACAACCTCATCATTCCATTCTCAGCGGATGGATCGTCCAAGCGTGCAGTTAAGGCTGTGCTTGCATTACTCTACGGGATAACCCGCATTGCCGGTGCTCCGCAATCGCAGTTCTTCCTTGAATCCCAGCGCTGGAGAATGTCGATACCGCGGATCTATAGCTACGTGGGCAACCGGCTAACCCAAATGAATTTGGGAGCTGCCGGTGCATTTAAAACTGTTGTCAATGAGATCGGCGCCGAAATCTGGAACGTCTGGAAGAGTAACCCGAACTTATTCGCCATTCACCCAGCCGGCACACAAATTCCTTCTTCGCAGCGGGATTTTCGGCGCATGTTTCAGGCGGAAATCAATGATGCCAATACCGCCTCGGTGATTTCGGGCGCGCTCGGCATCCCAATTATGGGATTGCATGCGGGCACCAAGAATCTAGCCGGCAGAACTATCACAGTAAATCAGTCGCAGCTCGACAGGCAAAAACCCAATATCAGCGACTTTGTCAAAACGATAATTTGAAGTGGAAAGTTGCGCAGAACTTAGATCTGATCTGGCGAGTTGTTCAGCTACGGGAATGTGAGGCTCTGGTGCTGCAGGAGCATCTGCTCCATGGTATTGATCGCCCGTTGGCGACGCTGGGGTCGGCTATTGCACTGCGGACAATGCTATTGCAGGCGTTCTACTCGACCCGCTTTGATGAACGCCCTTGGAATGCCGGTCAAGGTTCATGACTTCCATTCTATAGTGCGGCATGCCCCGCCTGGCACAGATGCCAGCGGGGCATTTCTCAACGTCTTAGAAGTCGGCGCCTGCGGGCATGGCGGGCGCGGCTTCCTTCTTCGGCTTGTCCGCTGCACTCGACAATGTCGAGTGCCAGACCGCGACCGGAAACACCCATTCTGGGTACGCAATCCAGGTGGATCAGGCTGTATCCGGCATCTCAGCTCTTCTCAAGAGTCTGTGGCCCGCTTAGGACAGTAAGTGGCCTGATTAAGCCAGACGGCGGCGCCAAGCCGCAATCTGGGGTTGTCATGCGGGTGTTAGCAGAGTACGGTATAGCCGGGATCGTGATGATACAGCAAGAAGCACTTTGTCCGTCCTGCATTGACGGCAGTGCTACAAAGGTTGACGGGCGAGACATGCGGTCTTTTCCGCAGCCGAACAGCAAGGATCCCATCACCACTGTTTTGCTCAAGGATCCGCCTGGCGGGCACAGCAGTGACAACCGCATATGTGCATCAATAGCCTCCTTGCTGCGCATTCTACTCGAGGAACAGGAGACAACACCCTATGCCTGCCGATGTACTACCCGTCGCCACTGATGTCCCATGGTCGGACAGCCTGACGGCTTACGATAAGGCGCATTTCACCATCTACATGCGGTTCCTGGATGCTGCCGCTGACAACGCCAGCTACGAGGAAATGGCCGACCTCATCCTTGGCATCGACCTGGAGCGTGAACCGGAACGCGCCCGCAACGCGGCGCGCAGCCATCTCGACCGGGCGAACTGGATGGTGACAACCGGCTACAAGGAACTATTCGCTAACTGACCAGCTTATGGCGCCAGGCCCACCCCATAGCGCTCGGCTATCCGCCAGAACCAGTCCTGATCGAGGTCGACGTCGCGTGCGGCCTCCGCGATTGCATTGGCCGATCGCTCAAACAGCGCATAGCAGAGTTCGGCATCATCATGCCGAGCATGGAAGGCGAGGCCGTCCGCGCCAGCGGGATGCCGTGCGAGCGCGATCGACCACGCCTGCGGCACGTCATAAGGCAATCCCCCGTGTGCGATTTCGGCGGTTGCCCCAAGGCGAGCGAGACCAGGCCCGGCGAGCCGGATCAATTTCAGATCTCGTTTGATTTGGAGGCGAACGTAGGCCTTCCGCTTAAGGAGATCCGTATCGATGAGCGTGCGCCCAGGCGTTCTTAGAAACGTCTCGGCGAACGCGCCATGGATCTTTCTTGCCGCATAGAGAACACCATAGGAGGCGTCGGGAGCATTGAACCGCCCTTGGCTCGACCTGTCAAAGAAGATCGGCTCCCACTTGGCGGTGTAGAACCGGTGAATTTCCTGCCCTGCCCGTAGATTCACTAGCTTGGGCCGGCGCTTGTCCAGATCTGCGGGAGGAATTGGCCCACTCATGCCCCCTGCTTACCGTGCCGCCTCGCGGCTTCAAGCACGAAATCGAGTTGGCCGGATTTGAGCAGCTCAATGGGTTTGCGATTGCCCAGTCTTACATCTGGAAGGGTAAGGAAATTGAGCACCGTCCAGGAATTGCTGGTCCGCAACGCCTCACGAATGGCTTTGAGCCCGGGCACTACAGTGCCGTCGCGGTTGAACTGCAAAGTGGGGTAGCTGCGCCGGTTGCTCGGGCCGGGAACGGCAAGCAATGACCCGTCCTGCACGCGCTTGTCGATTGCCTGCCGGGAGACGCCGCGCATGAGGGTGCGGACCTCGTCGAGGTCATAGGCGCCGCCTGCCTCGCGAAGATCCTGCTGCGCGATACGAACACCTTCGAGCATCGCACGGCTGCGTGCATCGGGCTCGAATGCGGACTTATCCACCAGCGGCTCGCGCTCGACCTGGGTGTGACGTGCGGCTTGCTCGATGACTTCGGTGACGCGATCCACGCGACCGCGTACCGACTTCCTGATCGCGCTGACAGATTCCGGCTTTTCGGATATGATCGCTACGCGTGCGCCGGCCGGCAGCTTGAACCCGGACAGCGCCTTGATCGGGTCGCCCTTCATCGTGAACATTGTCAGCACGCCCCTGCCGCGCGCTTTTGCGGTGACGGACGATGCTTTTACTTGCGCTTTGTCTGCCATGGTCCTACCTCCTCTGATGAGAAACATACGGGTGCTGAGCAACTTTGTCAACTAGAGCAACCTGGACAAGCGACCTATTACCATGAGCACAAGTCCTTTTGGGAGGGCATCTCGCAGCTCCGATGTCGCCGTGGCAGCATAACCCGGGCTAGTCTGGGGAGCCTGCTCGTCTCCGCTCCCGCGGGGCAGCCGGCCTTGCTTGCCGCGCGCCCACTCCTATGA
>NZ_RZRX01000377.1:0-4218 GCF_003997405.1 Mesorhizobium sp. M2A.F.Ca.ET.042.01.1.1 | reverse complement strand
ACATTATTGGTTCCTTTGCTGGTCAAAACGACAGCAAAGGTTCGACCGAAATAATGCTGAGCAAATCCCGGTCCGCGAACGCCGCATCCAGCGGGTTTCAAGCGTTGTAGCCGCGTTCCTTCACATTATGGGCTGCTGCGGATAACTGAAATTATGGTGAGGTGAGCATAACTCGAGCCAGGAGCCGACATAGTCGGAATGTCGGACTGTTGGCACGATGCCCAACGCCGCGCAGCAGAAAGCTGCGTTTATCTCCGCCACAAGCTCCTCGAACGCGTACCCCCTTGAGCCGAAAGAACCGGAGAGGTCACGGGCCAAGCGTGAAGAGTGGCCGGTGGCATGCCCAAGCTCATGCAACGCAGTGCGATGCCAGTCGATCGGCTCGAAAAATGCTTGAGGGGGCGGCACCTGAACATAGTCGTAAGGCGGCATGTAGAATGCTCTGTCGCCGCCAATGCGGAAGTCGATACCTGTGGCCTTGATCAACGCCTCGACTCGCGGCTCGATCAAGCTAGCGGGTGGCGGCGGCGATAAAGGTGCGACTTCATCGGGGAGCCCATCACATTGCTCGATATTGAAAACGGTGAAGCGCTTCAGGAACGGCATCGCTTGGGCATTCTCGCCTGTCTCGCGAGCGCGCTTCTTCTCATCGTCCGGGACAAAACGATTGGCATAAACGACTGTAGTGCCACGCTCGCCTCTGCGGACGCTCCCGCCGAGGGCGACGGCCTGTCGATAGGTTACCCACCTCTGCGTTGGGAACCCGCGTTCGACGGCGGCGCCCCACAGAATAAGCACGTTGATCCCGCTATATGTGCGATGCGTGCTGGCATTCGTCGGCAGAGCAACCGACGTCTTTGCCGCCGCGGTGCCCCAGGGCTGTACCCAAGGAAAACGGCCCGCTTCCAGTTCGGCAATTATCTTGTTGGTGATCTCGTCGTAGAGGTTTGACCGGTCGGCGGCATGGGCTCGATTGGTTCGGACAGACATAGCGGTTCTCCGCGACGGGCGCCGAAGGCCTCTCCTTCCGCTTTAACCCGTCGCGAAAAACACCCCCCTCCTCTGACTCTCCGTCGGGAGAGCCGAGGATCTCCCGACCAACGCAAAAAGGGCGTACAAGGCGGAGGCACCGAAATGTCCGTCGGCGGAAATAAGTCAGTTCGGTGCTGTAGCAGGTTCGTGGCCCTGAGACCGGTTCAACAGGGCGGCCGAAGGAGCATCAGCATAGCGCCGCCGTGAGGCGGGATGCGGGACCGACAGCCCCCGGCGAAGGGCGCCACATGGGTGCAATTCCAGCAACTCTGATTCGATCCGATCGATCCCGAACGCAGTCTGGTCCCCGATGAGATCCACGGATTCGTCGCATACCAAACTCTGGATGCCGACGGACACATCTGAACGTGCCGATTTTGGGGCGCCGATAACAAAACCTCGCCGCAGCTGACGAACGCAGATTCCTCAGTTCATGGCTAGCACCGCGAGAGACCGAGAGGCGATGATCCCGCCTGAACCCGAAAGGCCCGCAACCGAGAAGGATGGGGCTGCGGGCTCTTGTCGGAAACCAGCCCGACACGACGGTCGCATGACGAGCCAAAGGAGTGCGTCGTGCTCCCGAACTGCCGCCCGACAAAGATGTTCCAACAACAAAAAACCCGCCGGCCGGAGCCAGCGGGCGAAGTTGAAGGTTGGTCTCGGCCCACCAGGGTCGAGCGGAAATAAAGGCATATCGTGCGGAGGGGCGCCCTCTCAAATGTTAAGTGTTGCCGCTCTAAGCACAGGTTGCTGTTTTCTGATCAGGAGGAGGAGAGAAGCCGAGCTGCTGCCGCGCCATTCGACTGGGGAGTTCCGGGCGGCCAGGCTGCGTCTGATACTTGATTTGGGAATCCGGAATTTCATCGCCTCACCAATACCGATTGACGGTCCTAATCAAGCATAGTGCCCGAAGTCCCTATTGCGAAACTGCGCAAGGCGCATATTGTTTGTTGGTCGGGGTCTGCGGTCCAAGGACTTGGCCCCTGGACGCGGTGCTATTTGGTCGAGGATGGCCGAACTTCAATAGAGCCGTCCGTGGGACAGAGCCATGCAGCACGGGGCCGTGAGTAATGCGGGCATGGGGCGAGGCCAGGGTGGGCCGGCCGGTGGCGATGTTGTCCGCGAGCAAGCCGTCCTCTTTCGTCTCACCGACCGACTTTACCGGGCCAACGGCCTTGACGAGATCTACGATGCAGCGCTGGACGCCATATGCGACGCCCTCGGTTCGTCGCGCGCCTCGATCCTGAGATTTGACAGCCACGGCGTCATGAGCTTCGTCGCCTGGCGCTCTCTCTCTGATGACTATCGCAGGGCCGTCAACGGTCACACACCTTGGACCTGCAATGAGCACGACGCCGAGCCAATCTTTGTCGAGGATATTCGTCTCAGCAGTGAATCCCGGCAGCTCATCGACACGGTCCTTGGCGAGGGAATCCAAGCGCTGGCCTTTATCCCACTTGCCAGCTCCCGCGAGCTCATCGGCAAGTTCATGGTCTACTACCCGGCACCCCATCGCTTCGCCGATCGTGAACGCGAACTGGCGTTGACCATTGCCCGTCAGCTCGGCTTTGCCATCGAACGGGAGCGGGCGGAAACGACAGCAGCGCGACTGAGCGCACTGGTCGAATCCTCGGATGATGCCATCCTCGCGACGGATATGGACGGCATCGTCACGGACTGGAACAGCGGCGCCGAGCGTCTCTACGGCTACGGCCGCGAGGAAATGGTCGGACGTCCGCTCATGTCGCTGATACCGCCCGATCGCCAGAACGAGGAGCGCGAGATTCTGGCGCGCATTCGCAATGGAGAGCATGTCGGGCATTTCGAGACCGTTCGCCTGCACAAGGATGGCAGCAGCATTCCCATCTCCCTCACCGCTTCCCCGATCGCGGACGCGTCCGGCGCGATCGTCGGTGTCTCCAAGATAGGCCGTGACATTTCCGAGCGGCTGCGCGCGCAACAGCAGCGCGAGCTGCTGCTTCGCGAGATGGACCACCGCGTGAAGAACCTTTTTGCCATCGCAAAAACAATCGTCAGTTTGAGCGCCCCAGCCGCTAAAACGCCGGCCGCGCTCGCCTCCACCGTGTCCGAACGCCTCGGCGCCCTCGCGCGGGCGCATGCGCTGACGATGCTCCCCGCGACTGGCTCGTCTGTTCAGGCCGCGACGAGCCTGCATGCATTGGTCGCTGCAATCCTCGAGCCATACCGACAGGGAACTGACGAGCACCCTCGCTTCGCGATCAGTGGCATCGATCTGCCGGTGCCTTCAAGGATGATCACGCCGCTTTCTCTCCTGCTCCACGAATTCGCCACCAACGCCGCCAAACACGGCAGCCTCTCGGCGGCCGCCGGCTCCATAGAGATCGCCTGCTCGAACACTGACGGCAAGGTGACTGTCCAGTGGAGAGAGATAGGAGGACCACCTCCGGTCGCAACCGACGACGAAGGTTTCGGGAGCCGCTTGATCCGCGCCGCGGCGAGTGAGCTTGGCGGAGTCGTGCGGGATTGGGACGCCGCCGGAATTGTCCTTGAGATCACGATTGATCTCGAAAGATTCCCGGCCTGATGTCCTAGCCGCTTGTCCGGGCGGCAGCTCCAGCGGGCGCTCAGCGAAATCGAGCTGGCGTTGGAACAAACGCGACAGCCTTCTGTTTGCCTTCAGGCACAATTCAGTGCGTTAGAGGACATCATCTATGAAGTTGCGTTTGTTATCGGCCGCGCTGTGCACGGCCGGCGCCTTGGGTTTTGCCCATCCGGCGCTCAGTGCCGAAAAGGCGCAGGATTTCGTCAACAAGGCTGCCGAAGGCGGGATCTTCGAGGTCGAGTCCAGCAAGATCGTCCAGGGCAAGGCGAAGGACCAGACTGTCAATGAGTTCGCCCAGAAAATGATAACTGATCACGGCGCCGCCAACGCCAAGCTGCAGTCGATCGCTGGCGAGCAGAAACTGCAGATTCCCGCCGAAACGGACGCGAAGCACAAGAGCGATCTTGAGGCGCTGAAATCGGCCAACGGTTCGGCCGACCAGTCCTACGTGAAGATGCAGCAGGACGCGCATGCGGACGCGGTCAAGCTATTCCAGGACTATGCGGCCGACGGCGACAACGCGGAACTGAAGGCATTTGCCCAGCAGACGCTGCCGACACTCAAGATGCACCAGGAGATGATCGAAAAGATCGCCTCAGGCA
>NZ_RZRX01000376.1:0-4222 GCF_003997405.1 Mesorhizobium sp. M2A.F.Ca.ET.042.01.1.1 | reverse complement strand
GTAACGGGGCTTCCCAACAGATTGGTTCGCAATTTTCTGTTTCTGCAAATCGGCTTAAATTTATCTAAATTTAGCGGATTTTGCCAGCTGCACTGATCTGACGCCGGATCATCTGAAGATCATCTTACGATTAATTTCGCATGATTTGTGATTATCATCACAGATTAAATTCCGACGCCATGCCAAATCACACATCGTGGTTATTCCACTGTTGATCTTTATTCAGAAACGGAGGAAGGCATGGCTCGTTCGATTAGAGTACTGTATCGGGGAATGAAAGGCACAATTCGTCAGAACTTCAATTGGGACCCGATCAACTTAGACTCTGCGGTGATCATAACAGCAGCGGAATTTATACCTGCCTTGGGTGGCTTTGGTGGCGGACCGAAGACGCTTGGGCGCCCAAATCTTGGCTCCGCTAATGTTTATGTGACCAATGTTGGCCCCCACGGCGTGGCCGGCGGGGAAGCAGGAGGCGTTGAATTCCTTCTTCATGTCGACTGGGATAGTCCGTTGGATATCGTCGCAACCATCACCGTTCTGGATGACATCGAGGAATTCTTCCAGGCGTAGCGGACATCTTCCGTGGGCTAGAGCGTTTCACCGTTTCACGGAAACGGTGAAACGCTCCAGCTCTTTGTTTTTACGCAATTCCGGACGGAAAACCGCTCACACCTTTCCTGGAATTGCTCTAGTGCGGCATTGGCACTTACGGATTGATCGCGATCGCCGGTTGGGCAGCAATCGTCATGAGAGCTGTCTGACGGGCGATCGTTGCAGGTCTTCAGCCGTAGCGACTCAATCCGCCGCGAAGGCGGAACAAAAGGACAAATACCATAGGAAAATTTGGTGGGTGTGCACAGGATCGAACTGTGGACCCGCTGATTAAGAGTCAGCTGCTCTACCAACTGAGCTACACACCCACACCGCCGGGAAAACCAGCGTCGGCGGCGCATATAGCCGCCGCTTTCGGGGATGTCTAGCCCTGCCGGATCATTTCCCGACAAATCGCTGAATTGCCGCACCCGTCACACAAACAGCCTGCCTTCCGCCACCTTGACGGCATGGCCGCCGACGCGCGCGGAGGCCAGTTTTCCGCCGTCGACATTGAGCTCGAGGCGGATGCGCGAGGGCCGGCCCATTTCCAGGCCCTGCTCGATCCAGAGCTGCGAGACGCCGTCGGTCGGGATGTCGAAATACATGATGGCGCCGGCAAAGGCCGCGGCAGCCGAACCGGTCGCGGGATCTTCGTAGGACGGCGTGCCGGGCACGATCATGCGAACATGAAACGCGCTGTCATGATGCACCGTCTCTCGGCAATAGACATATGGACTGGCGAAAGCCCATTCGCTCTTGCGGGGCGCCAATTCCGACCATGCCTGGTTGTCGAGCCTGATCTTGGCCGCCTCCTCCAATCCGGCAACGGGAATGGTCACGTAAGGCACGCCGGCCGACCAGAAGGCGACGCGGTGATTCTCGAAGCCTATCTCGTGCGGGCCAAGGCCGAGCGCGGCGCCGATCGCTTCCGGATCGGCCTTGAGCTCCAACGGTTCCGGCAGTTTCGCCAGGTCGAACTCGGCGAATGTCGAGCCGTCATGCTTGCTCACCGCGCAACGCACCGGCCCGATATTCTCCTCCAGCACGAAAATGCCGGCCTCCTCCTCGGCGAGTTCCGCCAGCGCGATCGCCGAGCCGACTGTCGGATGGCCCGCGAAAGGCATTTCATAGTCGGGCGTGAAGATGCGAATACGGTTGCGGTGCATCGGATTGTCTGGAGGCAGCACGAACACCGTCTCGGACAGGTTGAATTCGCGCGCGATCGCCTGCATGCCGGCAGTGTCAAGCCCATCGCTGTCGAGCACCACCGCAAGCGGATTTCCGGCCAGCCTTTCGGTGGTAAACACATCGTAAAGCAAGTAATTGCGCGTCATGGAGAAAACCTTTCGCCTCGCCCCGAATTTCTGCCCCAATCCCAACATGAGGGAAATTTAATTTGAAATTCGAACCTTAAAGCCTGATCTGTGCACGGACAGGGACATCGATTTCCAGCATAGGGGTCCGGGGTGGACCAGGTTGTCAATCCGCCAAAGGCGGAATCCGGTACTTCCATAGAGGCCGCGCTCGGCCTCGACCGCAAGGGCGTAAGCCGCAAGCGTCGCCGCCTCTGGCTTTACGCCCTGCTGGCGATAGCGGTCGCAGCGGTCGGCGTTGCCCTTTATCAATGGTACGCCGCGGCGCCCCCCAGGATTGAATACACCACCGTGCCGGCGGCGACCGCGGACCTCACTGTCGAAGTATCCGCCACCGGCACGCTGCAGCCGCTGACCCAGGTCGACATCTCCAGCGAGCTTTCCGGCATCGTCCGCTCGGTTGCGGTCAACGAAAACCAGCAGGTCAAGAAGGGCGACGTGCTGGCGACGCTCGATACCGCGAAGCTCGAAGTCCAGATCGAGCGCGCCACCGCCTCCGCCAAGGCGGCGGCAGCCGCCGTCGAGGACGCCAAGGTGACCCTGCAGGAGAACGAGAACGCGGTCGTGCGCGCCAGCGCGCTGACCAAGCGCGGCATGGCGACGGACCAGTCGCTCGAAGCGGCAAACGCGACGCGCGACCGCTCGAAGGCAGCGCTGGACAGCGCCGAGGCCAATCTCGCCATCGCCCAGGCCGACCTCAAGGCGCAGCAGACAGACCTGGCCAAGAGCACCATCTATGCGCCGATCGACGGCATCGTGCTCACACGCTCGGTCGATCCCGGCCAGACGGTCGCGTCCTCGCTGCAGGCGCCGGTGCTGTTCGTCATCGCCGCCGACCTTCGCAACATGGAATTGCGGGCGGCGGTCGACGAGGCCGACATCGGCCAGGTCAAACCTGGCCAGCACGCCCGCTTCACCGTCGATGCCTTCCCGGACCGCCCGTTCGATGCCGAGATCCGCGACATCTCCTACGCCTCGGTCACCACCGACGGCGTCGTGACCTACAATGCGCGCCTCGAGGTCGACAATGGCGAGCTTCTGCTCAGGCCCGGCATGACGGCCACGGTCTCAGTCGTCACAAGGCAGGCCAAGGGCGTGCTTACCGTTCCCTCGACGGCCTTCCGCTATCGCCCGATGCAGCAGCAGGCCCGCGGCTGGAGCCTGAGCGATCTCTTCACCGGCCGCATGGGCCGCCCCAATAGGCAGCGCGAGCCGACCAAGGCGCCGACCGACGGCTCGCGCACGCTCTATGTGCTGGAGAACGGCCGGCCGCATCCGGTCAACGTCAGGATCGGCTCGACCGATGGCGAGCTGACCGAGATCACCTCCGGCCTCGATGAGGGCGCGCAAGTCATCACCGGCGCGCAGCAGCGGAGCTGACGACATGTCGGCTCCCCTGCTCATCACCTTCGACAAGGTCTGGAAGAGCTATGGCGAGGGCGAGGCCCGCGTGCATGCGCTGGCCGGCGTCGATCTCGCCATCCGGCGCGGCGAATTCGTCGCCATCATGGGACCCTCCGGCTCGGGCAAGTCGACGGCGATGAACATCATTGGCTGCCTCGACACGCCGACGGCTGGAACCTACTCCTTCATGGGCATCGACGCAGGCCGGCTCGACCGCAACCGCCGCGCGCTTTTGCGCAACCTTTATGTCGGCTTCGTCTTCCAAGGCTACAATCTGTTGCCGCGCACCACCGCGGCGGAAAATGTCGAGCTGCCGCTGATCTATCGCGGCGTTGGAGCGCGCGAGCGCCGGGACCTCGCCATGCAGGCGCTGGCCGAGGTCGGGCTTGTCGGGCGCGAGCACCACACGCCGGCCGAGCTGTCGGGCGGCCAGCAGCAGCGCGTGGCGATCGCCCGCGCCATCGTCACCAGGCCGACATTGCTTGTTGCCGACGAGCCGACGGGCAATCTCGACACCGCGCGCACGCATGAGATCATGGAGCTGCTGACCAGGCTCAACGCCGAGCTCGGGCTCTCCATCGTCATGGTCACGCACGAGGCCGACGTCGCGGACTATGCTGGCCGCACCATCCGCTTCCTCGACGGCCATGTCGCCTCCGATACCTTGAAGGCGGAGGAAGCGGCATGATCTGGGAGACCGTCCGCCTTTCGCTGCGTTCGATCCGCCGCAACGTGCTGCGCTCTTTCCTGACGCTGCTTGGCATCGTCATCGGCGTCGCCGCCGTCATCGCCATGCTCACCATCGGCTCCGGCACCACGGAGAAGGTCAAGGCCGATATCTCCAAGCT
>NZ_RZRX01000375.1:0-4229 GCF_003997405.1 Mesorhizobium sp. M2A.F.Ca.ET.042.01.1.1 | reverse complement strand
CGCCCTGCCCGTCTAGCCCCTCAATCCTCATCCTCCACCACGAACGACAGCGCGATCAGGTCGTCGAGGTCGATGCCGCCATGGCCATTGTCCAGCACGTCCGCGACCTTCTGGAAGGCCAGCATGTCATCCATGCTGAGCTTGGCTGCTTTCAGCCTGTCCTGCAAACCCGCCACCCTGGTTTCCAATGTCGTGGTGAGCATGCTTGCCTCCTTTACTGTCCAACGCCGCGTTCCAGATGCCCGGCGTCAGGCACGAGAACATCCCCGGCCCGATAAGGGCTGAGCGCTTTGTCGTCAGTTCGCCCGCCACCTGGGGGCAAGTAGCGGGCGATCCAGCCACTGACGATGAAGGGACTGATTGCTCGTCAGCGCAGCCCTAATGAGATGGCCGGGCTTATGTTTCACGCGGGGGACCAATGCGCCGGCGCGCGGGACCTCAGTCCCCATCAGCGGAACCTAATGTTCCTCGCGCGCTTAAGCCGACATGAGCAGGCGCGGCATCGACTTCTTCGACAAATGGATGGCGGAGCATCTGCCGAATGTGCTGACGGATGATCCTGTCGCTGTGAGCGATCTTGTCGACGAGATGATCAAGGCGGCCGCGCGCGAAGGCATCGCGGCCAGCGAGATCGACGAGGAAGTCGACAGCGTCTTCGAGGTGATTTTCGAGGCGCTGCAACATCGCGAAGGCAGTCTTGGGGAGAGCGACCAGGCTGTCTTCGAATTGCTCTCAGGGCGGCTGGCGAGGGAAACCGGCATCACCCAGGAACAAGCCGGCGAGCTGATCGAGACGATCGGGACCGACTGGGATGCGCTGCTTCGCGAGGCGCATTTTGTGAAAGAGCAGGGCGAATGAGCGAGCGTGGCGCGGCGTTCTTTGGCCGCTGGATCACCGACAATGTGATGCGCGGCAAGGTCGGCGCGGACATCGTCTCGGTGGCCGAGCTGACGAGCAAGCTGTTCGCCGATGCCAAGGCAGCAGGTATTTCCGAGGAGGAGATCGAGGAGGAGATCGGAAGCGCATATGAAGCGATCCTGGCGGCGATAGTCGGCTCCGAGAAAACCGACGGAGCCTGAGCATCGCATGGCCGTCCGTGTCGCTTCCGGACGGAAAACCGCTCACACTTTTCCTGGATTTGCGCCAGACGCAGGCGCCGAACATTGGCGCTGGCCGTCAGGAACATTAGCGCGCCCTGAAGGTTCTCTCAGAGAAGTCCCTCGCATCCTGGGTTGGAGCCATGGCCGAGCTGGCATTTGCTTTCGTGTATTATTCCGGGCTGACCGGGCATGACGTGGTGGGCGCCGTGGTGTCCTTGATGGCGGGCCTGCTGCTCTACAACGTCATGCGCGAAGACCGGCCAACCCGGTAACCATCCGTCCGGGAGCGGCCCGGCCCGAAAGCGGGGGAACGCACGAGCCCCGCCTGGCTGGTGACGTTTGCAGGGCTCCGCGGGGGCGCGCGGACCGGCGAACCCAGCGATGGCGGAGGCCGCTCGCTCGCTATCCCCCAGCCAACCTCGGCAGCAGGAAAATCTCCGCCCCAGGCGGCAGTTCCTTCGACCACGTATCCCGATAAATCGTGCCATCAATCGCCACCGCGATGCCGCGGTCGATCCAGGGCTCGATGCCTGGACACTGTTCCGCCAGCTTGCGGAACAGTTCCCTGATGTCCTTGGCCTCGATCTCGTGCCTGGCCTTGCCTCCGGCGACGGCGCTGAGCGAACCCCAAAGGGTGACCTCAACCATCGTCGTTCAAGCTGCGTCGATATTCAGGTGAGGCCGGCCTGCGAATGACGGCTTCCTGCGCTTCCGGTGCTCACGTACTTCAAGTACGCTCCGCTCCGGTTCTCGAAAGCCATCATTCTCGGCTCGGTCTGACCTGAATCTCAACACACCTTGCCCTGCCTGGATACTCAGCCTTCCCGTTCCGCGTCGAGCGCCGCAAGAATGCGCGGCGGCGACATCGGGATGTGGGTCATGCGCACGCCGACGGCGTTCGACACCGCGTTGGCGATCGCCGCCAGCGGCGGCACGATCGAGGTTTCGCCAACGCCGCGCACGCCATAGGGGTGGTTGGGGTTGGGGATTTCCAGGATCTGCGTGTCGATCATCGGCAGGTCGGAGCAGACCGGGATGCGGTAGTCGAGGAAGCCCGCATTCTGCAGCCGCCCGTCCTTGCCGTAGATATACTCCTCGTTGAGCGCCCAGCCGATGCCTTGCGCCGCACCGCCCTGGTACTGGCCCTCGACATAGGTCGGGTGCACCGCCTTGCCGGCATCCTGCACCACCGTGTAGCGGATCACGCGGGTCGAACCGGTCTCGGGGTCGACCTCGACGTCGCAGATATGCGTGGCGAAGGAGACGCCCGCGCCGTCGGCCACCAGCTCGCTATGGCCGGCGATCGGCCCGCCGGTCTTGCCGGAAGCGGCAGCGATCTCCTTCAGCGACAGCGGCGACAGGTTGCCGTATTTCTCGCCCTTGGCGATGGCGTGGCCCTTTTCCCAATGGACGTCGTCCACGGGCACGTCCCACATCTGCGCGGCGCGCTCGCGCAGGATCTTGATCGCGTTGCGCGCGGCCGAGATCGTCGCCATCGAGGAGGAGAAGGTGCCGCGGCTGCCGTCGGTCATGTCGTTGTAGCCGAGCGAGGACGTGTCGGCGACGATCGCCTTCACGTGGCTGTAGTCGATGCCGAGCTCTTCCGCCGCCACCAGCGACAGCGAGGCGCGGGAGCCGCCGACATCCACCGTGCCCACGGCCAGCGACACCGAGCCGTCCATGCCGATGTTGAGGTCCGTGCAGGTCTGGCCGCCGAAATTGAACCAGAAGCCGCAGGCCATGCCGCGCCCCTGGTTTTCCTTGAGCGGCGCCTTCATGTGCGGATGCTGCTTCACCGCCTCCAGCGTCGGCCCGATGCCGATCGGCCCGTAGACCGGGCCGTAGGAGGCGCGGGTGCCCTCCTGCGCGGCGTTCTTGATGCGGAAGTCCACCGCATCCATGCCGATCTCCTTGGCGAGCTCGTCGACAGCGCTTTCCACGGCGAAGGCCGCCATCGGCGCCGAGGGCGCGCGATAGGCCGCCGTCTTCGGGCGGTTGACCAGCACCTCGTAGCCGACGGTCTTGACGTTCTCGAGCTTGTAGCAGGCGAAGGCCGTCATGGCGCCGATCTCGGCCCAGGAGCCGGCATAGGGGCCGGAGCTATAGCGCAGCGTCGCTTCCGCGGCAGTGATGGTGCCGTCCTTCTTGGCGCCGATCTTGACGTCGATCGAGGTGGCGCTGGTCGGGCCCGAGGCGCGAAAAACCTCGTCGCGGGTCATCACAAGCTTCACGGGACGGCCGGCCTTGCGGGAGAGGGCCAGCGCCACCGGCTCGGCCCACACATGGGTCTTGCCGCCGAAGCCGCCGCCGATCTCCGAGGACGTGACGCGCAGCTTCGAGGCTTCGAGCCCAAGCAGCTGGGCGCAATGCTGGCGGTAGACGAAATGGCCCTGCGTGCAGACCCAAAGGTCCGCAGTGCCGTCGGCATTGACGCTCGCCACGCAGGCATGCGGCTCGATATAGCCCTGATGCGTCTGCTCGGTCTTGAAGGAGCGCTCGACGACGAAGTCCGCCTCGGCGAAGCCCTTGTGGACATCGCCATGGCCGAACTGCGTGCGCTTGGTGACGTTGGAAGGCTTGGCCGGCTTTTCCTCGAGGCCTTCGGTGAAGACCTGGTCGTTGATCAGCGGCGCGTGGTGGTGCGCGGCCTCGTCGACATCGGTGACATGCGGCAGCACCTCATACTCGACCTCGATCAGCTTCAACGCCTGGCGGGCGATGCGGGCGTCGATCGCCGCCACGGCGGCAACCGCATGGCCGTCATAGAGCGCCTTCTTGCGCGCCATGCAATTGTCGAGGATGTCGTACATGGCGGCGTCGCCGTCGGTGAGGTCCGGCAGGTCCTTCGCCGTGATCACCGCCTTCACGCCGGCGAGCCTTTCCGCCTTGGAGGTGTCGATGCTCTTGATCACCGCATGCGCATGCGGGCTGCGCAGCACGCGGCCCACCAGCTGGCCGGCCATGTTGAAGTCGGCGCCATAGCGGGCGCGGCCGGTCACCTTGTCGATGCCGTCGGGGCGGATCGGGCGCGTGCCGACGGAAGCGAACTGGCGTCCTGAAAAGCGCGGATCGAAATTCATGGATCAGGCTCCCTTCATCACGTTCGCCGCATCCTGGACGGCGCGCACG
>NZ_RZRX01000374.1:0-4232 GCF_003997405.1 Mesorhizobium sp. M2A.F.Ca.ET.042.01.1.1 | reverse complement strand
GGTATAATATGTATACAATCCATCAACAAAATGGATTGCATAGCCATGCAGCCGAACCCGACATTGGACCAGCTCCAGATCCTGGTGGCAGTCGCCGATACCGGCAGCTTCTCGGCAGCAGGGCGCAAGCTCAACCGGGCGCAGTCGGTGGTGAGCTACGGCATCGCCAATCTCGAAGCGCAGCTTGGGCTGAAGCTGTTCGAGCGCGAAGGCGTGCGCGAGCCGCAGCTGACCGATGTCGGCAAGGCGATGCTGGAGGATGCGCGGCGCATGATCGGCGTGCTGCAGCGCATCCGCTCGCGCGCCGACGGCTACCGGCAAGGGCTGGAAGCGGAAGTGGCGATATCGGTCGACGTGACGCTGCCTTCACCGGCGCTGGTGCGCGTGCTCAAGGCCTTCGAGGCGCAGTTCCCGGCGGTCATGCTGCGGCTTTATATCGGCTCGCTCGGCCTGATCGTCGACCAGGTCGTTAACGGCCAGGTGGATCTCGGCTTCGGCGGCCTGCAAGGCGATGCCGACGTCAATCTGCTGCGCATCGGCTTCACCTCCCTGGTGCCTGCGGCGGCGCCCGACCATCCATTGGCCAAACTGCCGAAGCCGGTCGGTGTCGAGGACCTGCGCGAGCACATCCAGCTTGTCGTCACCGACCAGTCGGAGCGGACGCGCGGGCGAGACTATGGCGTCTTTGCCTATCGTACCTGGCGGCTGACCGATATGCGCACCAAGCATGCGCTGATGCGCGAAGGTCTTGGCTGGGGCGGCCTGCCGCGCTGGCTGATCGCCGACGACCTTGCCAGCGGCAGGCTGGTCGAGCTCGATCTCGAGCCTTACCGCGAGGTCCGCTCGCCGATATATGCCATGCACCGCAATGACCGCAGCCCCAAGCCGGCGGCGACCTGGCTTATCGACGAGTTCAGGCGCCAGCTGGGCTGCTTCAACGAGATGGAGCCGGGCGTGTGGGCCGAGGACGGACCGGAGACAAGCCGTCCATGAGGGCGATCAGCACCGCCCGATAGTCCTCGGCGAGAGCGCCGGCCTCGATGGCCAGAGCCGCCCGGTCGAAGGCGGCGGCGAGCAGGGCGGTCAGCGCCTCGGCTGGCAATCTGGTCATCGCCTGCGCCCGCATCGCCGCGACCAGGCCTTCGCGCAGCGAGCGGTTGCCGTGGCGGTTGTCGATCTCGTCCATGGCTGCGCGGCCGAGCACGGCCGGCCCGTCGAGCAGCAGAAGCCGCGTGCGGCCGGGCACCCGCATTGCCTTGAGATAGGCGTCCGATCCGGCGATCAAGGCTTCGCGCGCGGAGAGCGACGGCGGCGAGGCATGATCGATCTCGGCCGCCACGGCCGCCGCTTCCTGTTCCACGACCGCGGCGAACAGGGCCTGCTTGTCGGCGAAGTGATGGTAGAGCGCGCCGCGCGTCACGCCGGCCTCGGCGACGATCTCCGGCGTGCCGGTCTCGGCATAGGATCTTTCCGTGAACAGCTTTCGCGCCGCGCGGATCAGATCGGCGCGCGTCGCCTCGGTGCGGTCGCGGTTGGAGCGGCGTCCGGGCTCTTGTTGCATACATGCAGCCTGTATGTTATTGCATTTACATACAAACTGTATGTTGGATGAGAGGAGAAGGAAAGATGAAGACGACCAGCTACTATCCGGTGCTGATGACGGGCGATGTCGAAGGCACGGCGGCCTTTTACGTCGAGCATTTCCGCTTCAAGCCGCTCTTCGAAAGCGATTGGTATGTGCATCTGCAATCGACCGAGGACAGGCGCGTCAATATAGGCGTCGTGCAAGGGGATCATGAGACGATCCCGGAGGAGGGGCGCGGACGAACGTCAGGCCTGCTGATCAATTTCGAGGTGCGCGATCCCGATGCCGTCTACGAGCGCGTGGTTGCCGCCGGCCTGCCGATCCTGCGCAGCTTGCGCGACGAGCCGTTCGGCCAGCGGCACTTCATCACCAGGGACCCCAACGGCGTGCTGATCGACGTCATCAAGCCGATCCCGCCGAGCGAGGAGTTTTTGGCGCAATATGCCGAGGGGATGGCGGGAAGCTAGCCAGCGAGGCTTAGCTCGTCCGCGCCACCGGCGTCACCGCCACCTGGCTGACGCCGGTGCGGCGCACGACAGTGCAGAGCGTCTCGCGGCCGATGCGCTCGGCGTCGAGCATGCGCACGAGGTCGTCGACGCCGGTGACCGGCCGGCCGTCTATCGCGGCGATGATATCGCCATCCTTCAGGCCTGCCTTGGCGGCGGGACCATTCTTCTCGACGCTGCGCAGGCGCACCGCCGTGTTCGTGGTGACTTGCGACAACAGGGCCGCCCGGCGCGGCAGGTTGGTGGTGTCGGCGGACACGCCGATGAAGGCGCGGCGCACGCGGCCGAAGCGGATGATCTCCGAGATGACGAAATTGGCGGTGTTGGAGGCCACCGCGAATGCGATGCCCTGCGCGCCGTGGATCATGGCGGTGTTGACGCCGATCACTTCGCCCGCCGACGACACAAGCGGCCCGCCGGAATTGCCGGGATTGAGCGCGGCATCGGTCTGGATGACATCGTCGATCAGCCGGCCGGTCGAGGCGCGCATCGAGCGGCCGAGCGCGGAAACGACGCCGGCGGTGACGGTCCATTCGAAGCCGAGCGGATTGCCGATCGCGATCGCGATCTGGCCGCGGCGCAGGCGCTTGGAGTCGCCGAGCGGCGCGACATCGGCGAAATTGCCGTCGGCGCGGACCAGCGCGATGTCGGTATCCGGATCGCGGCCAAGCACGTGGCCGTCGCGCGAGGCGCCGTCCGGCATGGTGACACGCACGGCGCGCGCGTCGCCGACGACATGGAAGTTGGTGACGACCAACCCGTCCTGCGCGATGACGAAGCCGGAGCCGTGACCGCCGGCGCCGATGCGTTCGATGCGGCAGACGGCCGGACCGATACGGTCGACGGCGTCGGCCACGGATGCCGAGTAAGCGTCGAGCAAAGTGTCATCGGATGGAAGTTTTTCGGCTGCGAAGGCCATCGGTGTGTTCCCATGTGGAATGATGACTATATGTGCGAAGCGGCCCCAATTGCCGCGACCTAACCAGATGGCCAGTCGGGGCGGTGACTAGCCGTCAGGCGAGTATCCGTGGCTGCGCTAGCGAGCGATATCTGGGTCACCGAACCCAGGAGACAGTCTTATGAGCGACTTCAATCTCAGTGCCTTTTCCGACGCGATCGCCGATGTCGCGGCAACCGCTGCGCCCGCGCTCGCGAGTTTCGTCACGCATCACCATCGCACCGCGAGCGCCTTCCACTGGCGCGACGGCTATTTCGTTACCGCCGAGGAAGCGGTCGAAGCCGGCGAAGAGATCGAATTGACGCTGGCATCCGGCGAAACCGTGAAGGCAGAGCTGGCCGGCCGCGACCCGTCGACGGGCGTTGCGCTGCTGAAGCCGGCTTCCGGCGCTGCCGGTTTGCCGCAACTGGCGCAGGCCGGCACCGTGCGGCCCGGCAATCTGGCGATCGCCGTGGGCAACAGCGATGGCGCCGCGCTTGCCGTGTTCGGCACGGTCGGCGAGGTCGGGCCGGCGTGGCGCTCGATGCGCGGCGGCGCGATCGACCGGCGCATCAACCTCGCCATCAATACCGGCGGTCGCTTCGAGGGCGGTCCGGTGCTCGACGCCAAGGGCGGTTTGATCGGCATGCTGTTGTTCGGACCGCGCCGGCGGGCGCTGGTCATGCCTTACGAGACGATCGAGCGCGCGGTTGCGACGCTGCGCGAGAAGGGTCATGTCGCGCGCGGCTATCTCGGCGCCGGGCTGCATCCGATCCGCAACGGCGACACCAAAGGCGCCATGGTCATGAGCCTCGACGACAACGGTCCGGCCAAGGCCGCCGGCCTGCATGTCGGCGATATCGTCGTCGCCTGGAACGGTGAGGCCGTGCATGGCCCGCGCGAGCTGATCCGCAAGCTCGGGCCGGACAGCGCGGGCACCACCGTGACGCTTGGTGTTTCGAGCGGCGGCGCTGAGCGCGACGTTTCGATCACCATCGGCGAGAAGCCGCTGAGCTGAGAGGATCGATGGCAAGCAGCGCGGCACAAGTGATCACACGACCGGAACCGTCAGGCCACCGGCTGACGGTGCTGGTGGCGCTCGGCGATGCCGAGCGGGCCGAGCAGCTTGCCGATGCGCTTGCCGCGAGTGACGATCTGCTGCCGACATTGGCCGGGAGCAGCACAGGCCAGCCAGCGGACGTCG
>NZ_RZRX01000373.1:0-4237 GCF_003997405.1 Mesorhizobium sp. M2A.F.Ca.ET.042.01.1.1 | reverse complement strand
GGCCAGATCATCCCTTGGAACTTCCCGTTGCTGATGGCCTGCTGGAAGCTGGCGCCTGCGCTCGCCGCCGGCAATTGCGTGGTGCTGAAGCCGGCCGAGCAGACGCCTGCCACCATCATGCTGTGGGCCGACCTTATCGGCGACCTTTTGCCGGAAGGCGTGCTCAACATCGTCAATGGCTTCGGCCTCGAGGCTGGCAAGCCGCTGGCATCGTCGAACCGCATCGCCAAGATCGCCTTCACCGGCGAGACGACGACCGGCCGCCTGATCATGCAGTATGCCTCGCAGAACCTCATCCCGGTGACGCTGGAACTCGGCGGCAAGTCGCCCAACATCTTCTTCCAGGACGTGGTTGCCGAGGATGACGACTTCTTCGACAAGGCGATCGAGGGCTTCGTGATGTTCGCGCTCAACCAGGGCGAGGTCTGCACGTGCCCCAGCCGCGCGCTGGTGCATGAAAAGATCTACGACAAGTTCATGGAGCGCGCGCTGAAGCGCGTCGAGGCGATCGTGCAGGGCGATCCGCTCGATCCGGCCACGATGATCGGCGCGCAGGCTTCGAGCGAGCAGCTGGAAAAGATCCTCTCCTACTTCGATATCGGTCGCCAAGAGGGAGCCCAGGTGCTGACCGGCGGCGAGCAGAACCACCTGCCGGGCGACCTGGCCGGCGGCTATTACGTGAAGCCGACGGTCTTCAAGGGTCACAACAAGATGCGCATCTTCCAGGAAGAAATCTTCGGGCCGGTGGTGTCGGTGACGACCTTCAAGGACGATGACGAGGCGCTGTCGATCGCCAACGACACGCTGTACGGCCTCGGCGCCGGAATCTGGAGCCGCGACGCGAACCGCTGCTACCGCTTCGGCCGCGCGATCCAGGCAGGCCGCGTCTGGACCAACTGCTATCACGCTTATCCGGCGCATGCCGCCTTCGGCGGCTATAAGCAGTCCGGCATCGGCCGCGAGACGCACAAGATGATGCTCGACCACTACCAGCAGACCAAGAACATGCTGGTCAGCTACAGCCCGAAGAAGCTCGGCTTCTTCTGATCCTCCCAGGGCGAAGGGGGAAGGGAGGAGCGCCGCGGACGGTGCCCTCCCTTCGACATAGGAGGATTGCCATGGACAGGGCTTCATTGGGCAAAGTCTCGGCCACGGCGGCGGCCAAGGCGCTGCTGGCCGAAATCATCGCCGACCACGGGCCGGTGCTCTTTCACCAGTCCGGTGGCTGCTGCGACGGATCCTCGCCGATGTGCTATGCGCGCGGCGAGTTCATGATCGGCGACAATGAAGTGATGCTCGGCGAGATCGGCGACACGCCGGTCTATATCAGCGCCTCGCAATATGAAGTTTGGAAGCACACCGACCTGATCATCGACGTGGTGAAGGGCAGGGGCGGCATGTTCTCGCTCGACAATGGCCGCGAGAAGCGCTTCCTGACGCGCTCGACGGTCTGCGCGGTATCACCGTCATCTTCCGCCGACTGAGCGAGCAGACTAGCGCACCATCGGCCGCGATTGGGGTAATCGTCGCGCTTTGTTGGGTCTTTGGCTCGCAACCTGTTCGCCTTAGTGCTATGGCGCCGCTTTCAAACGGAAAAGCGTATCCATGGCAGGTGTAGAACAGATCACGGTGGAGGCCGGCGAGGCGGGCATGCGGCTCGACCGTTGGTTCAAGGTCCATTATCCGGGCCTCGGCTTTGGCCACCTGCAGAAGCTGTTGCGCTCGGGTCAGATCCGTATCGACGGCGGCAGGGCGAAAGCCGACACGCGCGTAGAGCCTGGTCAGACGGTGCGTATCCCGCCGCTCGACATCGACAAGAAAGGCGATGCGCCGCTCACCGGTCACTCGATCCGCAACCAGGGCGATGCCGACGTGCTCGCCAAGATGCTTCTGCACGAGGACCCGAAGGTCTTCGTCTTCAACAAGCCGGCCGGCCTGGCGGTACAGGGCGGCTCGGGCGTCACCCGCAATGTCGACGACATGCTGGAAGCCTGGCGCAACCAGAAGGGCGAGAAGCCGCGCCTCGTCCACCGCCTCGACCGCGACACCTCCGGCGTGCTGGTCGTTGCCCGAACCCGGCTGGCCGCAATGAAGCTTTCGGAAGCGTTCCGGGCGCGAGAGACCAAGAAGACGTACTGGGCGCTGGTCAAGGGCGTGCCGCCGAAGCGCGAGGACAAGATCTCGACCTGGCTGGTCAAGGAGGCGACACCGGATGGTGACCGCGTGCGCATCGCCAAGCATGGCGAGAAGGGCGCCGACCACGCCGTTTCCTACTATCGCGTCGTCGAGCAGGCGGCGCAGTCGCTGTCCTGGCTGGAGATGGAGCCCTATACCGGTCGCACGCATCAACTGCGCGTCCATGCGGCTCATATCGGCTGCCCGATCATCGGCGATCCGAAATATTTCGAGGCCGATACCAATTGGGAATTCCCGGGGGGCATCCAGAACCGCCTGCATCTGCACGCCCGCCGCATCGTCATCCCGCACCCGGACCAGGGCGTCATCGATGTGACGGCGCCGATGCCGCCGCATATGCGGCAAAGCTGGAACCTGCTCGGCTTCGACGAACAGAGCGCGGAGGACTGAGTTTGACCGTTGCGCCGGCACTGGATCGCCGTGACGCGGTCGACATGGCCGCAGCGGCCATCATGGTCGGGCTGACCTTCTCGTGGGGACTGAACTACGTCGCAGCCAAGATCTCCTACGCAGGCTACGATCCCGTCTTCGTCTCGATCGCCCGTTCGCTCATCGGGGGAGCCTGCGTGCTTGGCTGGTGCCGGTTGCGCGGCATCAAGCTGTTCGAAGCGGATGGGACGCTGGGCGCCGGCATTATCGTCGGCGTGCTTTTCGGCGTCGAGTTCCTGTGTCTCTATATCGGCCTCGAATACACGACCGTCGCCCGCAACACGCTGCTGGTCAACACCATGCCGTTCTGGGTGTTGATCGGCGGTCATTTCCTGCTCGGCGAGCACATCAACGCGCGCAAGCTCGGTGGGCTTGTCCTCGCCTTCTGCGGCCTGGTGGCCGTGTTCTCCGACGGCATCGTCGAAGGCAGCGACGCATCGCTGACCGGCGATCTGCTCAGTCTCGGCTCGGGCATTCTCTGGGCGGCGACCAGCATCGTCATCAAGCGCTCGAAACTGGTCGCGACCAGCGCCGAGAAACTGCTGCTCTACCAACTGGCCGGCGCCGCGATAGTCGGTTTCCTGGTGATGCCCTTGGCCGGCCCGCCCATTCGCGCGGTTGCAACCTTGCCGACGCTGGCGCTGCTCTTCCAGTCTTTGTATATCGTCGCCTTCACCTATGTATTGTGGTTCTGGCTGCTTCGGCGCTACCCCGCGTCCGGTCTGTCGAGCTTCGCCTTCCTGTCGCCGGTATTCGGCGTCTTGTGCGGCGCGGTGGTCCTTGGTGAAGCGCCGACGACCAGGATATTCCTGGCTCTGGCCCTGATCGCCGCCGGTCTCATCATCGTCAACCGGCCGGCGCGCAGGCAGCCAACAGTTTAGGGAGTTCGACATGCGCGACATCCTCGAAAACCTCGAAGCCGGAAAACTGCTTTCCGACCCCGATCCCGTGCGCCGCGCCCAGATCCAGATGAAGACGCCGCTGCCGAAGCGTTTCTACAAGGCGGTTTCGGTCGTCCCGGTGGAAAACGGCTTTGCCGTTCATCTCGACGGCCGTCCGGTGCGCACGCCGGGCAAGGCCATGATGGTGTTGCCGACCGAAAGGGCTGCGGCACTCGTGGCCGACGAATTCAGCGCGCAGGCCGAGGTCATCGACCCCGTGACGATGCCCGTCATGCGCCTCGTCAACACCGCCATCGATGGCGTCGCCTCCGACCCGCAGGCGGTGCTGGAAGATGTATTGCGCTTCGCTTCGTCCGATCTGCTTTGCTACCGCGCCGATGGTCCGCAAGGTCTGGTCGATCGTCAGAACAACCTGTGGGATCCGGTGCTGGACTGGGCACGTAGCAGCCTCGGCGCGCGCTTCAATCTTGCCGAAGGCGTCATCCATGTCGAGCAGCCGCGCGAGGCCATCGCCATCCTCGGCGCGCATCTTGGCCAACGCTCGGAGCCGATGCGGCTGGCCGCCATCCATGTCATGACGGCGCTGACCGGCTCGGCGCTGCTGGCGCTGGCCGTGGATTTCGGCGAGTTGGACGCCGAGGAAGCTTGGGCAGCGGCCCATGTCGACGAGGACTGGCAGATCGAGCACTGGGGCCAGGACGCGGAGGCAG